>CANCQX010000012.1 GCA_947380375.1 Flavobacteriales bacterium | reverse complement strand
TTTTTTCCTTCTACAGAGCCAAGTCGTTCTCGAATAGAATAAGCATCTAAAAGTGCTTGTGTAGGATGTTCGTGTGTTCCGTCACCAGCATTAACAACTTTAGCCCCAATTCGTTCGGATAAAAATTTAGCAGCTCCTGGATTTGGATGTCTCATAACAACCATATCCACTTTCATTGCTAAAATATTATTGACAGTGTCGATTAATGTTTCTCCTTTTTTGACAGAACTGCTTGATGCACTGAAGTTTATCACGTCAGCTGAAAGTCTTTTTTCTGCTAGTTCAAAAGATAAACGCGTTCTCGTAGAATTTTCGAAAAATAGATTGGCAATCGTAATATCTCTCAAAGAAGGAACTTTCTTGATTGGTCTATTGATTACTTCTTTGAAACTATCTGCCGTTTTGAAAATTAATTCAATATCTTGACGTGTTAAGTCTTTAATGCCGGTAAGATGTTCTACGCTTAAATTATCCATTATTTTCCGGTGTATACAATACTATTTTATCCTCTCCTTCGATTTCTTTCCATTCAACAGAAACACGCTCTGAAATTAAAGTGTCAACTGCTTTTCCTATATAATCAGCTTGAATAGGTAAATCTCTTCTAAATCTTCTATCTATAAGTGTTAGAAGTTCAACTTTTTGAGGCCTTCCATAAGCTAAAAGTGCGTCTAATCCAGAACGGATTGTACGACCTGTATATAAAACGTCGTCCACTAAGACTACTTTTTTGTTTTCAATTACAAAATCAATATTTGTAGCACTAGGAATAATTGGTTTTTCTCTTCTTCTAAAATCGTCTCTGTAAAATGTAATGTCTAGATTTCCACAAACTATTTCTTTTTGAAGAATTGATTCTAATTGTGATTTTAAACGAGCAACAACATTGATTCCTCGAGGTTGAAGTCCAATTAAAACAGTATTAGAAAAATCGTTGTGAGATTCGATGAGTTCATAGCAAAGACGATTTAGGGTCAGTTCAAAATGTCTTGTATTAAGAATGATTTGCTTTTCCATCGAGACAAAGATAATAGGAAATTACAAATTACAAATTACAGATTGAAAATTATGTAATCTGTAATTTGTAATTTGTAATTTGTAATTTTTTAATTTATATTCATTTCTTTTTCAATACCTTCAAACGCTAATATTTTAAGAATAACTCCTTCCACAATTGAATCCGGACAAGAAGCTCCAGAAGTGATTATAATTGTTTTAGGATTGTCTGAATCATCTAAAAAAGAATCAAATTCAATGATTTTTTTTTCGTGAATATCAAAAGATGAAATTGAGTTTTTTGAATGAATACTATCAGCTGATTGAATAAAAAATGTTTTGAATTTCGGTTCTAATAATTCCACTAAATGGGTTGTATTTGAGCTATTATTCCCACCTATGACAATTGCAATATCAGCTTCTTCTTTTAATAAACCTAAGGTTGCAGATTGATTATCATTTGTTGCATAACACAATGTATCTCTTGTGTCGGCGATGTGTTCTTTGATTGTTTCTTCACCGTATTTATCAAGCATCGTTTGACGTAAAAAATCAGTAATTTCTTGCGTTTCAGTTGCTAACATAGTTGTTTGATTGATAACTCCAATCTTAATTAAATCTATTTCAGGATTAAAATTCGGGGAATATTTTCCGTCGAAAATTGTATAAAAATCATCAGAGGATAATTTTCCGGTGATAACATCAGCAAGTAAAGTAGCTTCTTTTAAATCTTTAATAACCAAAGTAGGAGCATTTTTAACGCTGTGAGAAAATGTAGCTCTCGTTTCTTCGTGACTATGTTTTCCGTGAATGATAATTGTGTGATCTTTTGTGCCTAAAGTTTCAGAACGGTTCCATACTTTTTCAACAAAAGGACAAGTTGTATTGTATTTAGCAACATTTACTCCAATTTCTGAAAGTATTTTTTCAATTTCAATCGTTGTTCCAAAAGCAGGAATAATTACAACATCATCCGATTTTATTTCTTCCCAAGGAATTAATTGTTTTCCGCTAGTGTCTTGAATAAATTGGATTCCGTAACTTAATAGATCGGAATTTACATCTGGATTATGTATCATTTGACTTAATAAAAAAATCCTTTTATCAGGGTTTTCTTGAATTGCTTTGTATGAAATTTCAATTGCATTTTCAACACCATAACAAAATCCAAAATGACGAGCTATTAAGAATCTAATTTTCCCGAAATCCAAAAGAGTAGGAGAGAAATCCTTTTTTCTAGGGTCTTCCAATTTACGTTTTGCTTTTACTTTACTAATGATTGGAGATCGATAAAATTCGGGAATTTCAAATTGTTTCATTGCTTGATGGAATTAAAAATTTACTCTTAATACAAAAGTACAAATACTGATTTAATAACCTTTGTTCGATTAATATTTTAATTTTGTTAAAGAATTGATTTAAAAGAAAAATGAAAGGATTGTTATCTAAAAGTAAATCATATGATGTTGGTTTTATTTGCTTGCTAATAGCTTTGTTTTATTTTTTTAATTTTCAAAATTATTTTTTTTTACACCCTCAAGGAGTTCATTTTATTAGACAAACTGACAGTTTATCCTTTGTAAGTAATTATTACAACAATGGTTTTCATTTTTTCACACCCTCACTATATAATTTAGCAAGTATTAATGGTAATGGAGTCTGTGAATTTCCTATTTTATATTACCTAGCATCAGTCTTATATATAATTTTTGGAGAAAAAGAATTTATATTAAAACTGATTCATTTGTTAATATTTTTTATAGGATTGTTTCATGTTTACAAACTTTCTTATTTAGTTCTAAAAGATTATATGTATTCTTATTTAGTGCCTTTTTTTATTTTGGCGTCAACTTCTTTGGTTTATTATTCTTTCAATTTTTTACCCGATATTGCTGCTCTAGGTTTTGCATTGTCGGGTTGGTACTTTGGTTTTAAATTCAAAGAAAATAAAGTAACTAGACCTTTAATTTTTTCAATATTTTTTTTCTTAATAAGTTCACTTTTAAAAGTAACCTATTTAATAAATCCATTCGCTTTTTTAGGTATGTCTTTAATTGAATTTTTATTAGTCAAAAAGCAAGATACAAACAGTAGAAAAATTATTTTAAAGCAATTCTATTATTTTGGAATTTCTTTTTTAGTTGTAATGGTATGGAATGTATTTGTGTTTTTCTACAATATAAAAAATCAATCAACTTATTTCACAACATCAATTTTACCTATTTGGGATTTGACGATACAAGAACGTTCAATATATTGGAATGATATTTTAAGTGAATGGTATAAAAAATACTTGGCTGAAACTTCTTTTCATGCTTTATTACTAGGTTTGATTTTTATCGGTATTTTTTTTAAAAAAATACCGATAAATTTGAAATTAGCACTTTTGTTTTCGGCCTTTGGTACTATATCTTATTTTCTTTTATTCTTTCAGCAATTTAGATTTCATGATTATTATTATTTGTTATTCTTCCCTTTTATAATTTTTATTTTACTTTCATTTTTTCAAATTTGGAAACAATTATTTCCAAATAATTTGGGTCAAAACATCTTGAAATTTGTTTTTTTAGTAATTATTGCGTCAGGTTTAAATTATTCAAGAATAAAGTTAGAAGAAAGGTATTACAAAGGGAATGATTTAAATTCAAAAATTGGTTTTCAAATTTTGAAAAATAAGCAATTTATAGATGATGTTAAAATTCCAAAAGATTCAAAAGTATTGATAGGACCAGATTTAAGTGTGAATGGTGGGTTGTATTTTATCAAGAGAAAAGGATGGCCAATTAACAATGCTGATGAAATTACGAAAGAGAAGATAAATTTTTTTAAATCACAAGGAGCCGATTATTTTATTTTGGTTAATGATTCCAAAAGTCAGAAAATATTGGATGATTTAGGTCGAAAACTTTTTAAAAATAGAGATTTAAGTATTTATAAATTATAATTATTTTTCAATTCGATACTTTCAGTTAACTTTGGTATAATAATTTCAAAATGAGAATCTTTTTTAAGTTTTTAGTAATACTAGTACTTTTTTACTCTTGTTCAAGTAACAAGAAAGATGAAGTAGTAGATTTAAGTGAAATTACTTCAAGTTCAGAACGTTATAAAGAAGGTGCTATAGAGGTTGAAAAGAAAAAAAAGAAAGAAATTAGTTTTACAGATACGCTTGATATTCGTTTTAAAGGAATTTTAGATTCTTTAAATAGTAGTAATTTAAAAGTTCAAAAATTAGATATTATTTCTTTTCCAGATCGTTTTGGAGCAAAATCAATAACTAAATTTTATTGGAAGGAAAAAACTGATTCTATTAATTTTATTGATTGGGAATTTACCGACTCTCTAAAAACAGAAAATGCATTTTACAATTGGATTGATTGTTTTGGAGAAAATTGTAGGTCAATAAAAATTGGCGAAAAAATAAAAATTTATAAGCGAGGAATATTAGTTTTAGTAAATGAGAAACATCTAATTGTTATAGATTCCGATAAAAAAATAGATTATTTAAATTGGGTTTCGGTTTTGAAAAATCAACTTTTCGGAGAAAATTGGAAATTTATTGTTTTTCAACCTAAAAAAGGAAAAGCAGTTTGGATGAATTATAAAAATGAAGTATTTACAGAAATAAATAAACAATTATGAACGTATTAAATAGAGGTTTCATTACCGTAACTCCTAAAAAACCTTTTTTCGATTGGTCAAATACAATTGATTCAGAAATACAATTTAGTATCGAAGATGAGATCGAACCAACGGTTTACTTAATTACAGAAGATTTTTTTGATATTGAACCTCTTATAGAGCAACATTTTAAGAAAATTTTCAAAAATGAATTAATGGCGATTACTGAAGATGAAGAATTGTGGCCTTCTGAAAGAAATATAGATGTTTTTTTAGAATGGTTTGATATTAATTTGGGTTCAATGGTTTTTGATCTTGAAAAAAGTAATATTGTTGGTGAAAAGATTTAACTTCGATAAACCGTTGACTGAGGCGCTCGAAGTCAACGGTTTATCGAAGTCAACATTTCTCAATTAACCGAGAATTGTAATATTCTATATTGTCTGAAACATCTTCAATTACCCAATTTGGTTTTGTAAAGGTTTCATTTTCAGATTTTAGTTCTATTTCGGCAATAATTAACCCTTCAATTTTCCCTTGAAATACATCGATTTCCCAAATATGCTTTCCGACTTTTATTTCATATCGTAATTTGGAAAGTGTTTTTTCTGCAAATGAAGCAATCATTTGTTTAGCATCATTTAAAGGAATTTCATACTCAAATTCAGATCGACTTATTCCAATTGTTTTTCCTTTAATCGTTAAGAAACCTTTTGACCCTTTTATTCGAACACGAACAGTGCAATCTGCATTTGTAGATAAATAACTTTGAACAATTTGTTGAGGTAAAGGTTTTTCAATAGATTCCCATTTTTGAAGATCAACGGTAAATTTTCGTTCAATTTCTTGCATCTTAAATTCTTTTTAGTGTTAAATATAGACAGTTTCTTACATTTGTAGAATGAATATTTTTCTAACGTTTGATTATGAATTGTTTTTTGGTGAAAAAACCGGAACTGTTGAAAAATGTATGATAAACCCAACCAATGAGTTGCTAAAAATCTCAAAGAAATATTCGGTGCCAATGACTTTTTTTATAGACGTTGGTTATTTAATTCGTTTAGAAACGGAAAGTGCAAAACATTCAGTTTTAAAATCAGATTTAGCGAAAGTTAAAAATCAAATTACCGAAATGTTAGAGTGCGGTTGTGATGTTCAATTGCATATTCATCCTCATTGGGAGCGGTCTTATTTTAATGGAGAAAAATGGGTAATTGAAGTCGATAATTGTTACAAACTAGCCGATTTTGATGATGATGAATTATATCATATAGTGACTTTTTACAAAAGCTATTTAGAAGAAATTTCCAGAAAGAAAGTACATACATTTAGAGCTGGAGGTTGGTGTATTCAGCCTTTTAATCGTTTGAAAGATATTTTTAAAGAAATAGGAATTAAATACGACACAAGTGTTTTTTTTGGAGGAAACTTCGAATCAAAACATTATGCTTTTGATTTCAGAAGTGCACCGAAAAAATCAAATTATCGTTTTGAAGAGGATGTTTGTGTTGAAGTTGAAACAGGTAGTTTTATCGAATATCCAATTTCATCTTTGCGTTATTCGCCATTATTTTATTGGCGTTTGTATATTTTAGGAAGACTTTTTCCAAGTAGGCATAAAATGATTGGTGATGGTATCTTTTTATCACAACCTGGACGTAAGAAGTCAGTACTTACAAGTTATACTTGGAATCATGTTAGCTCAGATGGATATTATGCTTCAAAATTAAAAGTAGTGCTTTGTAAAATGATTAGAGAATCTTATTCAGACATGGTTGTTATAGGGCACCCTAAAAGTCTAACACTATATTCTATTGATGTTTTAGAAACGTTTGTTGAAAAGAGTTATTTAGCCCATAATTTTCGTTCATTCAAAGAATTATCGTAGCAATATCTTTAGTTTTTAAATAGATATATTTATATTTGACAAGCTTTAAAAATATCATAGGATATATTCTTAATTTTACACATGTTTTTACCTAAAAATAATACTCCTCGTTGGATAATAATAGTAATAGATTTATTCTTATCATTATCTGGATTGTTTTTTGCTTATTTGATCAGGTTTGATTTAAAAGCTGATTTTGAGTTGATTAAAAAAGAGTGGTCTATTTTATCAAAATCCTTATTAATTTTTTTATTAGTTAAATTTTTCGTTTTTTATTTTTTAAAAATTCATAAAGGTTTAGTTAGACATACCTCAACTGAAGATTTGAGAAGGATATTTTTCGCTTCAATTATATCATCTTTATTTTTTGTTGTTTTAGGAATAATAAGGAACTTATATTTTGATGGATTTTATTTATTTCCCATGTCTGTTTTGTTAATGGAGTTTTTATCTTCTTTTATCTTTATAACTGGTCTTAGATTTGGAATTAAATTAATTTACATGGAATCTATTAAACCTAAAGATCAAACCGAAAGAATTTTGATTTACGGGGCAGGTGTTTCAGGTTTAATTACAAAAAGAACCATTGAAAAAGATGCTCGTTTATCCTACCAATTAATTGGTTTTATTGATGATAATAAAAAGATGGAAGGTTCTAGATTACAAGGTTTAACCATCTTTCATTCTTCAAAATTAGAATTTATTATAAAAAGTGAAGGAGTGACTCAGTTGATATTAGCAATTCAGCATCCAAACGAAGAAAATAGTAAAAATATAGTTGATATTTGTCTATCTAATAATGTCTCTGTTAATAAAGTTCCCAATCCGAAAAGTTGGATAAATGGCGAGTTCAGTACAAAACAAATTTCTAAAATTAAAATAGAAGATTTACTTGGTCGTAAACCAATTATTTTAGATGAGGAAAAGATTTCAAGTGAGTTGAAAGGTAAAATTATTCTAGTAACGGGAGCTGCAGGTTCCATTGGAAGTGGAATGGTTTTACAAATTGCTAAATACGAGCCTAAATTAGTGATTTTACTAGATCAAGCAGAATCTCCTTTGTACGATTTACAAAATGAATTGCTTTATCATTTTCCAAATTTTAATTTTGAAATAGTTGTTGGTGATATTAGAAACAGAGAAAGAATGACTAGAGTTTTTGATCATTTTAATCCTCAGTATGTTTTTCATGCAGCTGCATATAAGCATGTTCCATTAATGGAGAATAATCCATCTGAAGCAATTTTTACTAATGTTAAGGGGACTAAAAACCTAGTAGATTTAGCGACTAAATACAATGTAGAGAAATTTGTAATGATTTCTACAGATAAAGCCGTTAATCCTACTAATGTTATGGGGGCATCAAAACGTATTGCAGAAATATATGCTCAAGCTGCAAATAATTCTTCTAAAACAAAATTTGTAACTACAAGGTTTGGAAATGTTTTGGGTTCAAATGGTTCAGTAATACCTCTTTTTCAGAGACAAATAGAGCAAGGTGGACCTATTACATTAACCGATGAGCGTATAACACGTTTTTTTATGACAATACCTGAAGCGTGTCAACTCGTTTTAGAGGCAGGTTCTATGGGAGAAGGTGGTGAAATTTTTGTTTTTGATATGGGAGAATCCGTCAAAATCATAGATTTAGCTAAGAAAATGATTCAATTAAGTGGCTTAGAAATAGACAAAGATATAGAGATCAAAATCACTGGATTAAGACCTGGTGAAAAACTATATGAAGAACTCTTAGCTGAAGAAGAAAATACTTTACCTACCCATCATCCTCAGATTTTAAAAGCCAAAATTAGAATGGAAGATGAAGCTACTATTGAATCAATTGATGATTTGATTGGCTTGTTTGAACGTCAACAAAATGAGAATATTGTATCTAAAATGAAGGAGATAGTTCCAGAATATAAAAGTAACAATTCGGTATTTGAATTATTAGACAAAAAATGATAAATCCAATTAAAATTCAAGTTCGATTTTCTGATTTAGATGTTATGGGACATGTAAATAATTCAGTTTATTTGAGCTATTTTGAAATGGCTCGTGTTGCTTTATTTTCTCCTTTAATGGGTACAGATTGGAATTGGCAAAAAAATGGAGTTGTATTGAGAAAAAATGAAATCGAATATTTTTCACCAGTTTTATTGCATCAAGAACCTGAAATTAGTATTTACACAAAAAATATTGGAAACAAAAGTTTTGTTTTGGAATATGATTTGTATGTCAATGAAAAGCTTTTTACTACTGGGTCCTCGGTTTTAGTTTGCTACGATTCGATAAATAAAACTTCAATAAATGTTCCTGATAAAATGCGACAAGTTTTAGAAGGTTTAAAAAGAAATGATAATTAATTTAATAGTTGTTTTTTAAATAAAAAATCTAATAATGTTAAAATTTAAAGTAATATTTTTTTTCTGTTTAATTGTTTTTAGTCCTTCCATTTTTGGGCAAATAGGAGCTATTAAGAAGAAAGATTGTACTGAAAAATCATCTCTTCGCAAAAAGAATGTAAAGTATGCTGAATGGGAATGTGGAAAAAGAGCTGGAACAGTAGATTGTAATGAGAAACTATCTTATAATCAGGATAATAATACATTTCTTGCAGGGATTGATGGAAGTCCTTTTAATGGTAAATGTGAAACATGTCATAACAATGGATTACTTGAAAGGACCGTTTCATTTGTAAATGGAAAAGAAGATGGTGTTGATACAACAACATATCAAACAGGCTGTATTCAAGTTATTAGAGCGCATATTCAAGGTGTAAGAAGTGGACAATGGATCTACTATTATGATACTACAGCTCAAATGGCATGGGAAATGAATTATTTTGTTGGCGTTCAGCATGGTAAAAGTATTTTTTTTACAAAAAAAGGAGATACAACACTTTGGGAGAATTATAATAATGGATTGCTTCATGGATTACAAAAAACATATCACCCCTATTTAAAATCAAAAATTCAGAAGGAGGTAAATTATTCAAATGGATTTTTGGATGGTACTTATAAAGCTTTCAACGAGAAAGGTATTGTAATACAAGATATGTTTTATAAAATGGGTAAAAAAGATGGAGAATTTAAATATTTTTACGATGATGGAACATTGTTAAGAACTGAGCATTGGAAATTAGATGTAAAAGAAGGAGAATTTAAAACATTTTATTACGGAGGTTTTATTCAAGATCATGAAACCTATAAAAAAGGTAAAAAAGAAGGTGTAGCTGAAGAGTTTTATGCTGATAAAAAATTAAAGCATAAAACTATTTTTAAAAAGGGAATTATTGTTGAAGAATATAAATATGATGAGCATGAAAGAGAAACATATTCTTTTGGTGCCCCAGAAGGAAAGGATTCTGATAAAGAAGACGATGATGTAATGTCAGGAAAAAAGAAGAAAAAGAAAAAAAACAAATAATTTTTCAAGACTTGTTTCATCGATACAATTTTATTTTTAAATTTGATAAAAAAAACGATATGTCAGATAATTTCTTCGAAGGTTCAACAGCAGCAGTTGCTACTATTTATACGGTAATTGTTTTGGGTATTTTAGCTTCTCTTTTAATTTGGGGTTAAAATCTATTTGAAAATTTAAATTTAGTAAGTCCTGTCCAAATTTGGATAGGACTTTTTTGTTTTAGGCGATTATGTCGATTTTTTTAATGACTTTTAATAAAATAATTTTTATTCAGAAATATGCCTTTTAATACCATTTTTTCTTGGTTAATAAAGAAACGAATTCTTCAGATAGATTCTTTTCGAGAATATCCGTTGGAAGTTCAAAATGAGACATTAAATAAGTTAATTAAAAAAGCATCACAAACAGTTTGGGGAAAGAAAAATCATTTTATTGATATTAAAGAGTATCAAGATTTTAGGATGATGGTTCCTTTGCAAGAATATGATGATATTAAGCCATGGGTTGATAGATTGATTAAAGGAGAACAAAATTTATTATGGCCTACTGAAACAAAATTTTTCGCAAAATCTTCTGGGACTACCTCTGAAAGAAGTAAGTTAATACCTGTCACCAAAGAAGCATTGGAAGATTGTCATCAAAAAGGAGGTAAAGATCTTTTAGCACTTTATTACCAAAATTATCCAAATGGAAAATTATATAGCGGAAAGCATCTAGTAATAGGAGGCAGCGCGGAATTAAACAGTTTGTCAAAAAAATCCTATTTAGGAGATTTGTCTGCAATTATAATGAAAACTTTGCCTTGGTGGGCTGAAATAAAAAGAATTCCATCCAAAGAAATAGCTTTAATGGATGAGTGGGAAGAAAAAATTGAAAAAATAGCTCTTAATACAATAAAAGAAGATGTTCGTATTTTAGTTGGTGTGCCAAGTTGGACTTTAGTACTAGCCAATAAAATTCTTCAAATTACAGGAAAAGAAAATTTAAAAGAAGTTTGGCCAAATTTAGAGTTATACATGCATGGAGGGGTTAATTTTGATCCTTATCGTGATGAGTTTAGGAAATTAATACCTTGTTCTTCAATGAATTATTTCGAATCTTATAATGCATCAGAAGGATTTTTTGCGATACAAGATAATAAAGAATCAAATGATTTATTATTAATGTTAGATTATGGTATTTTTTATGAATTTATTCCAATGTCTTCATTCTCGGGTAAAAATTCAACTCTAATTTATAATTTATCAGAGGTAGTACTAAATGAAAATTATGCTATCGTAATTTCTACAAATGCTGGTTTGTGGAGATATATTATTGGTGACACTGTCAAATTCACTTCCTTAAAACCATTTAGAATTAGTATAACGGGACGTACAAAAAGTTTTATTAATGCGTTTGGTGAAGAAATTATTGTTGATAATACCGAAAAAGCAGTTACTGAAGTTTGTAAATTAACACATTCTCAAATAAGAGATTATACCGCTTGTCCAATTTATATGGATAAAAATTCAAGAGGAAGACACGAATGGTTGATTGAATTTATAACTCCTCCTGATGATATCGAATTATTCGCAAGTCTACTCGATGATTCATTACGAAGAATTAATTCTGACTATGATGCTAAAAGAACTAAAAATATGGTTTTAGATTTATTAAAAATTACCGTTTTAGAGAATGGTGTTTTTGATAAGTGGTTGAAGTCGAAAGGTAAGCTAGGAGGTCAAAACAAAGTTCCGAGATTATCTAATAATAGGGGATATTTAGAGCAAATTTTAAGTTTTTCGAATGAATAATATTATGAAATTAAATCAAAATAAATTGAAATTAGTATTAAATTTATTATTTATTCATCTTTGTTTTTCATCTGTTTCTCAGTCGAAATATGAATGGATTGAAAAATCTAACTATAAAATTGATTCAAATGATATTTGGACTGTAGATGTTTTGGGTAATGTTTATATTTCTAAAAAGGAACTAATTCAAAAATTTGATTCAATTGGAAATTTTAAATTTTCTCAAAGTCAAAAATCATTCGGAAGATTATCTTCTATTCAGGTTCTAAACTCGATGAAACTTATTGTCTTTTCTGAAGAACAACAACAATTATGTTTTTTAGATAATACTTTGACACCATATGAATCATGCGTAAATTTTGACGATGAGAATATTGGAAATGCTACAAAATTTGCTGTTTCATCACAGCCAGATAAATTTTGGATTTATGACCAATTAAATTCACGATTACATTTAATCTCTTCTAGGCAATTATTTCAAAATCAGGATGTAGAGAATATAAAAGGAGTCTTGAATTCTATTCAGATTTCATTCATGTTTGAACAAAATAATTTTTTGTATTTAGTTGATTACAATCAAGGAATATATATTCTTGATAGGTATGCTTCCCTTGTCAATTTTATAAAACGTCCAACTATAAAAAGCTTTCAAGTTGACTCAGAAAATTTTTATATCCTAGAAAAAAATAAGATCGTTTTGATTGATGTTGATTCCAATGAAGAAATAAATATTGATGCTCCAATTCAAAAAATTATTGAATTTAAAAAAATTGGAAATAATTATTATTTTAGAACAGGTAAAGAAATTAAAAAATACCACCTTCTTTTAAATAAATAAACTTGTATAGTTATTCAAAATTTGTAATTTAGTAACCCTGTTTGCAAGATGCATTCAGATAGAAATTTATAAGATATGCATATCGCAGTAGCAGGAAATATTGGTTCAGGTAAAACTACGCTAACAAATTTATTAGCAAAGCATTACGGTTGGGACACTCATCTTGAAGATGTAGAACAAAATCCATATTTGAATGATTTTTATGAAGAAATGCAAAGATGGTCTTTCAATCTTCAGATTTATTATTTAAACAGTCGATTTACTCAGATTCAAGAAATTAAGCAAACTGAAAAAAGTGTTATTCAAGATCGTACAATTTACGAAGATGCTTTTATTTTTGCTCCAAATCTCCATTCAATGGGGTTGATGACTACTCGTGATTTCGAAAATTATTTTTCATTATTTAATTTGATGGATTCTTTTGTTTCAGCACCAGATTTATTGATTTATTTAAGAGCTAGTGTTCCAACTTTGGTCAATCAAATTCAGCAAAGAGGTCGCGAATATGAAGAAAGTATTCGTTTAGATTACTTGAAAAGGTTAAATGAGCGTTACGAGGCATGGATTTCAACTTATGATAAAGGAAAGTTGTTGATTATTGATATTGATAATAATCGTTTTCCTGAAAGTCAAGAGGATTTGGGTAAAATCATTAATTCGATTGATGCTGAAATTAATGGATTATTTTAAATTAATTTATATCAAGGTTAGGTTTGAGAATATCTTCTTAAACAAAATATAAACCTTAATATTACTCTCAATCTAAAATTATATGATAGTAGTTACTGGTGCCGCTGGTTTTATTGGAAGTTGTTTAGTAAGTAGATTAAATAAGTCTGGAATAAACGATATCGTTGTTGTTGATGATTTTTCAAAGACAGACAAAGCCAAAAATTTAGAAGGAAAAACGTTAGTTTCAAAAGTTGGAAGAAAGGATTTTATATCTTGGTTGAAAGATTTTGGAGGAGAGGTTGATTTCATTTATCACATCGGAGCAAGAACTGATACAACTGAATTTGATAAGTCAATTTTTGACCAATTAAACGTTAATTATTCAAAAGAAGTTTGGAATCTTTGTGTTGAATATAATATACCATTAGTTTATGCTAGTTCAGCTGCAACTTATGGGTTGGGTGAATTTGGGTATAATGATGATCATTCAATTATTCCAAGTTTAGTTCCATTAAATCCTTATGGTGATTCAAAAAATGATTTTGATAAATGGGTTTTAAAGCAAGAAAAGACTCCACCTTTTTGGGCAGGATTGAAATTTTTTAATGTTTATGGTCCAAATGAATACCATAAAGGAAGGATGGCGAGTGTTATTTTTCATGCTTTTCGACAAATAAATGAAAATGGAGGAATGAAATTGTTTCGTTCTCATAATCCAAAATATTCTGATGGGGGTCAACTGAGGGATTTTATTTATGTGAAAGATGTGGTTGAAGTTTGCTATTTCTTGAAAGAAAAGAGACCTGAAAGTGGTATTTATAATTTAGGAACAGGTATCGCTAGGTCATTTCTTGATTTAGCAAAAAACACTTTTAAAAGTTTGAATTTAGAGGAAAATATTTCTTTCATTGATACTCCGATTGATATTAGAGATAAATACCAATATTTCACTGAAGCAAACATGACTAAATTAATAAATGCAGGATATGAAAGTGGTTTTCATTCATTAGAAGATGGAGTTAAAGATTATGTACAGAATTATTTGATAGGAGAAAAGTATTATTAGTTTGACTTATGAATATTCAAAAGTCAAAATCCTATATTTAATATTAAAAAAAAACTCGATTATAAATCGAGTTTTTTTTGTTTTAATATTCATCTTCATTAAAGAGAAAATCTTCCCTTGAAGGATAATCAGGCCAAATATCTTCAATGCTTTCGTATATATCACCTTCATCTTCTAAAGCTTGCAAGTTTTCTACAACTTCTAATGGAGAACCTGCTCTAATAGCGAAATCGATTAACTCATCTTTGGTAGCGGGCCAAGGTGCGTCTTCTAGGTATGATGCTAATTCTAAAGTCCAATACATTTCGTTTCAGTTTAATTAATTTGGCGCAAAAGTAACTTTTATTTTGAAACATACAAGGAATTAGTTGAAAACTTTATATTTTAATTAAAATAAAAAATATTTTTAAATTAGCTTGTTAAGTTAGTGATAGTGTAAATTATTGATAATTAGTATATAGTGCTTTTTAGTTTACATTCTAGGTTTCCAAGGTTGTTCTATGGCATTTAGATCTTGTGAAAGTTTTCTTGATAGTACAAAAAGATAATCACTTAATCTATTCACATATTTGAAAACTAATTCGGCTACAAAATCGTGTTCTTGAAGCGTAACAATTATACGTTCAGCTCGTCTGCATACACAGCGTGCTATATGGCAATAAGATACGGTTGTGTGTCCTCCTGGAAGAACAAAAAATTTCATTTCAGGAAGTTCTAAATCCATTTCATCCATATTGTCTTCAAGAAATTGAATATCTTCTTCATGGAGATCAGGTATTTTCATACTTGATTTTTCAGGGTCTGAAGCTAAGCTTGAGCCAATTGTGAATAATCTATCTTGAATTTCAATTAATTGCAGTTTGTACTTTTCATTGATATCTTGATCTCTTATTAATCCTATGTAAGAATTTAATTCATCAATGGTGCCATAAGATTCAATACGAATTGATCCTTTTGAAACTCTTGTTCCACCAATTAATTGTGTTGTTCCTGAATCTCCTTTTTTAGTATATATTTTCATTTTTTTCATTTTAAATGAATTTTCAGTTCGTAAAAATGAATTGATAATTCAAAATATTTTTTTCGATAGTGAAAGTAATCAAACACAATTAAAAGTAATAGCTTATAGATCTATTTTTTGTTTGTCAGATTGATTTAATATTTTTTTTAGTCTTTGAAGAGAAATTTTATTTTTAGCGCTTCTAAAAGCTCTTTCGATTTTTTGTTTTTCATTTTTTGTTAAATGCCAAGAAAGTGATATTCGGTCTGATTTATTTTCACGTAGATTGAATGTTACTATTTCAATCGGAAAGTTATAGCCACTTACTCCAACTTTTAAAAGTTGTTCTTGATCAAAATCTTGAGTTCTGGCAAAATTTTGATACATATTCCCAAATGGTAGAGTTACCTTATCAAGCATTGATATTTGGTGGTATGTTTCTTTGTTCAACATTTTTTTCGTATCTCTAATTTGAAGAATTATTATTCCAGATGTGTTTTTTTCAATCCAACTTTTTGTTTCATTTAAAAATTCCATCATGGATTTACTTCCGTAATTGTCTCGGATTCCTGCATCCATTAATTGCACACCTGGACTAGTGGGCATTGTTACCATTGGCAGAACGAATGGAAATGTTGCTTGCGATCGAATTACAGTAGAAAAACGTATGCTATTTGGGTTGTTTGATTTGAAAAAACTTTGATAATCTATGTTTTCAAAAGAATTAATAGCAGAAGTAGGATGGCTTCTAGGGCTAGTTAAAAAACGAAAAGACTGTGAAGACATTAACAATCTTCTTCCATCATTTACTATTGTAGGACTAAATAACATTACAGGTATAATCGCATTTTCTTCATAAGATTTGTAATATTCAAGCGAGTGATTTAAACTGTTTTCAGTGTTTTCATGTAATTGTTGTTCAAAGGCGTATCCTCTATCTTTTGTGTAGCTATTACCGTTTATTTTAACATTTTGGTACCGAAAAAAAAGATCATTTGTTGAAAGTGAAAAACATAATTTATTTAATAAATCTTTTGCAATATTTTCTCTGAAATTTCCAGAATACATATTACTATACTCTCCTTTTTTGTGTCTTAATAAAATTTCTCTAAAATATGCTGCACCAACCATTCCGCCAGAAGCACCAGTCATTAGGTGTATGTGTTTATTTAATTCACCGTTTAGCAGTTCGTCAGATTTTTGAAGAACGGTAAATGTCCAAAGTGCACTTCTAGAGCCACCTCCAGATGAATTTGTAATTATTAGTTTTGGTTTATCTTCTCCTGTTTGTTCTTTCCAATTGTTAAGGATTTGAATGTATTTTTGTTTTGATTCTACCTCTTCTGAAATATTTGTTTTTCTGATTTCGTCAAGAGAATAAATATTTTTCGATTCATTTTTATAAGATAAACCATATGCGTAATTTTTGAAAGTAAAAAGATTTGTAGAAGTACTTAGATAATCCATTAAGAATAGTAAAATAAAAACAATAGGGTAGGTCCATCTGTGAAGCCAAGATAGCATCGCACTAAAAAGCATTAATATTACCGTTAGTAATAAGACTATACTCATTCCTGCAGGAATTTCAAAAATTACTTGATTTCTAAATAATCCTACTGTTATAAATGTTATGATAGTTATTATTTCAAAAACGGATGTGTTTACCCTGTTTGAATTAAATACTTTTTCTTTTAACTCTTCATCTAAATGTTTTACGCTTCTACTATTGTATAATTTTAAGTTTTTACCAACATATATGTACTGTTTTTCAGTTTTGTTTTGAAAAAAGTCATACCAGTTTTCCTTTTTATTTAGAAAAGAATAGCTTTTATGAGAAAAATTTTCTTCTAAATTATTTGAGTCTGATAAATTAATGTGCTTTTTAGGGAAAAAATACAATAATGAGAGTAGCATGAAAGTCGCGACTCCTAACAAATAAGATGTAATGTAAAATACAATATCAAGTATAGATGCAAACTCTTCTTGGTATTGAAAACGGGAAAATCTATAAATAAATAAAGCGCTAAAAACGATAGGTAAAATTGAGTTGTTTAGACAAAATTTTAAAAATGGTTTTCTAACAACTAATAGGAATGGGTATTGTGGGCCGATTTTTATATAACTATATGTATTGAAACCCATTGTGAATCCACCAATAGAGAACCCTATTAAAAAAAAAGCAAAACTACTTACTTCTCCAAGGTATTCAGGAGAGAAAAATAAATATGGTATTCCAAATGGAGAGCCTAAATTGTCTGTTATTATTAAGAATAAAATAAACCAATAAAAAAGTGCTAATAGGTTGTACTTAACATGACCGACCAAAATCTGGACAGGGAAAAATGATCTAAAGAATTGAAGAATTGAAATATTTTTCCCTTTACCTTCCATTTTTTTATTTGATGAATTAAAAAGTTTTATTTTTAAACGTTAATAGATTGATTATCAAATTTTAAGTTCTCTTTTATAAAGTCAATTACTAAATAAGTGAGTGTTTTTCCTACAATTTTATTTTCAATTTCTGACTGAGGAGAACCTTCAGGAAGATGAATATACAAAATATCTTTTTGTTTAGCTAATTCTCGTAAATATATTCGTGCTTCAGAAATTGAGAACCCATTTGGTGTAAAAGCAGATGAAGGCATCATTTCGATACTGTCAAGATCTAATTCAATACCTAAAGCTATTTCTGTTTTTTTTGAAGTTACAAAGTTTAATATATCCTGTTTTAAATTTCTTTTTTGGTCTAAATAATCTTCGAAAAAAGTGTAATTAAATTTCTTTTCATCTAAATAATTATAAATGCTTTCACTATTATATTGTTGATGAAGACCAAATACAGTATACTGATTTAAAAAACCATTCTTTTTAGCATAAGAAAAAGGGTTTCCACTGTGTCTTCCTTCTAATGCACGACAGTCTGCATGGGGATCGAGATTAATTACGTCAATAGCTTTATTTGACTTATGAAATGAGGCTTTAATTAATGGGTATGCATTATTATGTCCACCACCAATTACTATTAATGTTTTTCCTGATTTAATTATAGGTTCAGCAATTGATTTTACAAAATCATCAAGTATTTCGATTCTTTTTTTAGCTTCTATTATGTTTTGGAATGCTTCGATTTGTTTAATTTCCCCAGCGATAAATATTTCTTCCCCATTTAAAAAGCGATTCGATTGTGTGTTTAAAAAACGACTTAAAAAAGATTTAAATGCATTTAAGGAGCCTTTTATTCCCATATTTGCTTGTGGCCCAATATCTTCCGAAATTCCAATTATTACATATTTACTATCTTCTATCTTGTAGCAAAGTTTTTCTCCTATTTTTGTTTCACCTTCTCTTATGGAAGTTATACTTTGAATCTTTTTTTTTGTAAATTTATTAAATTCAAAATGAATACTTTTATTTTTCATAGCTTTCCAAAAGATTTAAAAAAGTTTCAGGCGGAGAAGTTGGTTTCATTGTTTTTTTTAGTACAAATACAAGTGTTGTCTTTGCTGTTGATATAATATTACCTTTTTCATTTTCAATCTCATATTCAAAAAATAAGCGACAGCCTTCAACTTTTACTAGTTTGGTAATGATTTTAATCTCATCATCGTATAGTGCTGGTTTGAAATATTTCACCTCAAAATCAGATACTGGAAGCATTATGCCGCTTTCCTCCATGTTTCTATAGCTCATCCCGATTTCTCTTAATACCTCAACTCGACCCACTTCAAAGTATTGAGCATAATTACCATAATAACAGTATCCCATTTGATCTGTTTCGCCATAACGAACCCGTAGTTTGGTTGTGTTTGAAAAATTTAATTGCATCTTTTTTTGTAATTGTAATGTTCAAATATAATCATTACTACTGTTTAATAGTGTAGATTTTTTGATGTTGTATTTTTTGAACTCTAGAAGGTTTTGAACAATTCATGTTTTAGCATTATTTTTTTTATTTTTTTTTGATTTGGACTACTTCTTTTATTTTCAGTTGATTAATTCAATGTATCCAAATTATTGTTTTTTAACTGTAAAAGTTTGTTATAAATCAATAGTGTTTTAGTTTTTTTTTAAACTTTTTTATGTAAATATTTGTATTCTGAAATAAAAAGAACTTAATCTATTTAAAACATGCATGTTTTACAGGATATAAAGTTTTTAACATATAAGAGTAATAACTATTTACAAAAAAAGATTAATTCAAATGAGTAGCAATCATGATACTGCGTGGAACGCATGTTTAAAAGTTATAAAAGATAACATCTCTTTACAAGCTTTTAAGACTTGGTTTGAACCTATTATTCCAATTAGGTTAGAAGATAATGTATTAACAATACAGGTTCCATCTCATTTTTTTTATGAATGGTTGGAAGAGAATTACATTACATTGTTAAAGAAAGTTATTCAAAAAGAATTGGGTGCTGAAGGTCGTTTGGAATATAGTATTGTGATGGAAAATAATACTACAAATTCTACTCCTTACACAGTTAGACTTCCCGCTTTAAACAGGAAAGAGCTTAAGAATTCACCAGTAAATATGCCTTTGAATTTGAATGAAAATCAAATTCGTAATCCTTTTATAATACCAGGATTGAAAAAGGTAAATGTTGAATCTAATTTAAATCCTTCATATTCTTTCGATAACTTCGTAGAAGGAGATTGTAATCGTCTAGCAAGAGCTTCTGGCTTTGCTGTTGCTAATAAACCTGGTGGTACTGCTTTCAATCCATTGTTGATTTATGGTGCTGTTGGACTTGGGAAAACTCATTTAGCTCAAGCTATTGGGATTTCAATTAAGAACCAATTCCCAAATAAAACAGTGCTTTATGTTGCTTCTGAAAAGTTTGCACATCAATTTATAGATGCAATTAAAAATCAATCAACAAATGATTTTATTCATTTTTATCAAATGATTGATGTTTTAATTATTGATGATGTTCAGTTCTTCTCTGGTAAGGAAAAAACACAAGATGTATTCTTCCATATTTTTAATCACTTACATCAAAATGGTAAGCAAATTATCTTAACCTCTGATAAGCCACCTGTGGAAATGCAGGGTATGGAGCAAAGATTGTTATCTCGTTTTAAATGGGGTTTATCTGCTGATTTAAGTGCTCCTGAATTGGAAACTAGAATCGCAATTTTAGAAAAGAAAATGTATGGTAATGGTATTGAATTACCAAAAGATGTTGTTGAGTATTTAGCGTATAGTATTAATACAAATGTACGAGAAATGGAAGGTGCTTTAAATACACTTCTTGCTCAAGCATCTTTGAATAAAAAAGCGATTACTATAGAACTTGCTAAACAAATGGTTGATAAATTTGTTAAGAATACAGCTCGTGAGGTTTCAATTGAATATATTCAAAAAGTGGTATGTGATTATTTCGATTTAGCACTTGAAATTTTAAAATCTAAAACACGTAAACGTGAAGTTGTTCAAGCTAGACAAATAGCAATGTATTTCTCAAAAAGAATGACTAAATCTTCGTTGGCTAATATAGGTGCACATTGTGGAGGTAAAGATCATGCTACTGTGCTTCATGCTTGTAGAACAGTTAGTAATCTTGCTGAAACAGATAAGCAGTTCAAAGTTTATTTAGCAGATCTAGAAAAAAAGTTAACAATTCAATAAATAATATTTTTCTTCCATAAAAAAAGGTCATTTTAAATGACCTTTTTTTATGGAATAGAATTAGTAACCAAAACCTTCCTTTTTTTGATTGAAAAATGATTCGTTGTTGCTATTTTTTAAGTAGACATTGGGGAAATAATATTGGGCTATTTGTAGATAGTTGTATCCATATCTCGCCATTTTCATAGCTCCTTCTTGGCAAAGACCTACTCCATGTCCAAATCCACGACCTCTTATGACCACATCATTCCCGTCTGGGTAACAGCTAAAATAGGTCGATTTTAAACTAAATTCTTCACGTATATCTCTTAAAGGTATTCCAAGTGTTGGACTTTGATAAAAAGCTAATCGTTGCGGTTGATTAAATGTGAAAATTAACCCCCCATACAGACTATCGGTAAAAGGGTAGTTGTATTTAGATATTAAAAACTTTTGCCAATTGTATTGACTTATTCTTTTTTCCCAAGTCGCTTGTTTGGTATAGATGCAAAAAGTGTCCTTGAAAGAATTTAGATACGGAACAGCTTTGTTCCAAACTATATCCGCTTCTGATGTTTGTCCACCACAATTAGCATGGAAATAAGCATCGAGTAATTGGCCATTACTATCTGTCATTACAATTCCATTGGTTTGTTGAACAGCTGAATCAATTATTGGAGTATATTTTAACATGTGATGATATGCTTGGCAATGAACTTTGTCGCATAAATCAAACCCTTCTTTTTGGTGCCTAGATTGGTATTTTAGAGCATATGTCCGACTCATTAAAGCTTGAACCTTGTAGTATTCCAATTCTCTTCCTGGACCTCCTTCAGATTCAACAACCCCTGCTAGGTAATTATTTAAATCAACTAGGTTTATAATGTTTAGTCCACCATTTCCGGCTGTTATTTCAAAGTCGTCTTTGTATTTTCGTTCTTTTACTATTGGAGATTTTGAATTTAATATTATAGATGTGTTAGGGTAATTTTGAGTGACGAATATTTTTGTAAAAGTTCCTAATTCTGAAATCCCTTTTTTAAGAATTACTTTTCCTTCAGGTGTATAAGAAACTTCAATAAATTCATTTGGAAGTATTGACCCAAAATTAAGTGTGTCGCCAAATACTGAATAACTTCCATTGTTATAAGCAAATACGAGTCGTTGAGTTTTATAATCGCGAAAAACACCTATATGCATTTGCTGTGCAAAAGTGTTTATTGATAAAACCATGAAAAATAAAAGTATGAAAATTTTCACGAATCAAAATTAATAGAAGAAAAAATCGTTTTTTCGTTAATCAAGAATAGTTTTCAACATTAATTGTGCAATTTTTTTACTTGCCTCACCTTCACCTAAAATTATTTTCATTTCTTCGTAAGATCTTAGTATGGATTCACGTTTTATCCCATCTTTTAAAATCAAGGATAATTCCTTTTTTATCGTTTTAGGAGTGCAATTATCTTGAATTAATTCTGTGACTACTTCTCGATCCATTATTAAATTAACTAAAGAAATGTATTTAATTTTTATTAAACGTTTAGCAATTGAGTAAGATATTTTGGAAGTTTTATAGCATACAACTTCTGGTACACCTAGTAATGCTGTTTCAAGAGTTGCTGTTCCTGATGTTACTATGGCAGCTTCGGAGGCAGTTAATAAATCGTACGTTTTCCCGTGAACAATATGAATAGAAGGGGAATTTATAAATTCATTGTAATAATCCGGTTCTAAGCTTGGAGCTCCAGCAATAATTATTTGGTAATTAGAATATTCTTTAACAGCTTCTAACATTACAGGTAATTTTAATCTTATTTCTTGTTTTCTGCTACCTGGTAAAATTGCTATAATAGGTTTGTTACTTAAATTGTTTTCTAATCTAAAAGTTTGAGGATCTAATTCGATTTCTCG
Organism: Flavobacteriales bacterium; assembly: GCA_947380375.1. Lineage (GTDB taxonomy): Bacteria > Bacteroidota > Bacteroidia > Flavobacteriales_D > Crocinitomicaceae > CAIUKX01. The sequence goes on along the minus strand of CANCQX010000012.1, from coordinate 14,498 downwards.
GTATTGTTTGATTGCGTCTAATAATGGATGTCCTACATATTCTACCTCATAGTTGAATTTATCATAAAAAGGCTTTTCAAAAGGTAGAATTACATACATGTAATCCACTACTTTTTTTATTTTATATACTCTAGATTCTTTCCAGGCCCAAACTGTTGGAGAAATATAGTAGTAAATTTTAATTCCCTTCTTTTTCGCCCATTCAGCAATTCGTAGATTAAACCCTGGATAATCAATTAATAAAAGAGCATTTGGCTGAAATTCTTCAATATCTTTTTTGCAAAACTTAATATTTTTATAGATTGTTCTAATATTTGCTAGAACTTCAATAAACCCCATAAAGGCTAATTCTCTAATGTGTTTAACAGGAGGTTTACCAATAATTTCAGCCATTTTATCACCGCCCCAAAAACGAAATTCGAGAGTAGGATTATTTGTTATAGCATCATTTTGAGAAATCAACTCCTTTAGTAAGTTACTACCGTGTAAATCTCCAGAAGCTTCGCCAGAAATGATGTATATTTTGTTATTAACAGACATTTATACGAGAGTTTTTAAATAAAGAATTACAATTAAATTTACAAAAGTTGCTAAAATCACTCCCATTGCTAAATCTGTTTTTTTGTTTTTTATAAACCAATGAAACCAACCAAGATTGGCTATACTTGCAAGTGAAATTAATTTACTTTTTGTTTCATGGAGAAACCAAAGTTGAGGATTATTAAAGGCTGAATACGTAAGTTTTATTAAAATTGTAAATATGATTGTTGTCGTTATTCCTATAAGTATTCCTAAAGTATGATATTTTGACCAATTTCTTAAGTTCATATTTGTGTATGTTTGACAGTAAATTAAAGCGAAAGTAGTGATATTTGGTTAAAAAAAGAAAAGATTATTTTCCTATAAGAAGTAAAAATAATTTTGAAGGTTAATTTAATAAAAGTACTAAAACAGTTTGTTTTTAATGAAATTCATTCTAATTTTGAAAGGATATAAATTAATTACAATTCATGACAACAAAACAGCTTATTGAAGATGTTCGATTAATTACAATGAATAATTTGGAATTAATTCGTAAAAAGATTTCATTTTTAAATGAAGATCAAAAGTCATGGAAAATTAACCAGTCTTCTTGGAGTATAAATGAGATTTTTGCTCACATGAATGATTATGCAAAATTTTATCATTCTACGTTTTTAGAGCGTATTGAAAAAACTAGATTTAGAGAACCAAATTCAATTTTTATGTCATCTCCTTTAGGAAGATCTGCATGGAAGTCTATGAAGTTGGGGAATGCAAAAAATGTAAAACGAAAGTTTAAATCACCTAGAGCAAATAATCCAAGTATAGATATAAGTCTTTTAACGGGAAATGAAGTTTCTGATTTTGAAAAAGGGCAAGTTGAGTTATTATCGATTATTGATAAAGCTACAACCGTAAATTTAAGAAAAGTGAAAGTTCCAATATCAATCTCAAAATTAATTCGATTTAGATTAGGAGACGCTTTGATGTTTGTTATTTTTCATAACGAAAGACATATTCAACAAGTTATAAATGTAATGGAACATCCCAAATTTCCTAAAAAGTAAAAACTGTGAAATTAGGTTATTGCAAGGTAAGTATTTCACCAGTTCGTTCCGAAAATAAAGATCAATCAGAAATTGTTTCTCAATTATTATTTGGAGAAATTATTCATATTATTACAATTGAAGGGAATTGGTGTAAGATAATCACATACGTAGATAATTATTCAGGTTGGATTGATGTAAAACATTTCAAACCACTTACAGAAAAAGAAAGTAATCGATGGTTGGATGGTTTAGGTTATGAGAATTTAATCGTTAGAATAATATCAACACCTTGGGGAATTCAGAGGATAGTAAAAGGTTCTTTTGTCCCATTTCATGAAAATACAACTTTTAATATTGGTGTCGATCAATTTGAATTTATAGATTTTCCAACTGAAGAAAAAGCAAATTCTATTTTTGAGGTAGCTAAAGAATATCTTAATTCTCCTTATTTATGGGGAGGAAAAACACCTTTTGGAATAGATTGTTCAGGGTTTACCCAAGTCGTTTTTCGTTTTTTTGGAATTAATTTACCTAGAGATGCTTCTCAACAAGTAGAGTGCGGAATTGAAGTTGATTTTTGTGATATTGAGTTAGGTGATGTTGCTTTTTTTCAAAATAAGGAAGGTAGAATTATTCATGTTGGTATTTTAGATGGCTTGAATTCTATTATTCATGCAAGTGGATGCGTAAGAATTGATCAAATAACAGGTGAAGGAATTTTGAATAGTGAAACAAATGAAATGACTCATTATTTGAATTGTATTAAAAGATTTTAAGATAAAATTTCAATTTAACTTTATTTATTGCTTTTTTATTTTGACACTTCGGACTAAAAATCTATAATCTAATCATTGCATAAGAACTAATAAGAGATTACATTTGTAACTCAAAACATAATTAATCGATGGGAAATACAATTAATATCAACGTTATGAAAAGAGACCAAGAAATATTTGATTTAATTTCGCAAGAAAATGATCGTCAATTACATGGTATTGAATTAATTGCTTCTGAAAACTTTGTTAGTGACGAAGTGATGGAAGCAATGGGAAGTGTTTTGACAAATAAATATGCGGAAGGTTTACCTGGTAAAAGATATTACGGTGGTTGTGAAGTTGTAGATAAAGTTGAGCAATTAGCAATTGATCGTTTATGTAAATTGTTTGGAGCTACTTGGGCGAATGTACAGCCTCATTCTGGAGCACAAGCAAATGCTGCAGTTTTTTTAGCATGTTTACAGCCAGGAGATAAAATTTTAGGATTCGATCTATCTCATGGTGGACATTTATCCCATGGTTCTCCTGTAAATTTTTCAGGGAAAGTTTATAAGCCATTCTTTTATGGTGTTAACAAAGAGACTGAAACTGTTGATTATGAACAATTAGAAGAAGTTGCATTGCGTGAAAATCCTAAATTGATTATTTGTGGTGCATCTGCTTATAGTCGTGATTGGGATTATGCTCGTATTCGAAAAGTTGCTGATAAAATTGGAGCTTTGGTTTTGGCTGATATTTCTCATCCGGCTGGTTTGATTGCTGCAGGTTTGTTGGCTGATCCATTGGATCATTGTCATATTATAACTACTACAACGCACAAAACATTAAGAGGTCCTAGAGGTGGTGTAATTATGATGCGTCATAACATTGACAATCCTTTTGGAATAAGATGGAACAATGGTAATTTAAGATCTTTAGGTTCTTTATTAGACGCTGCTGTTTTTCCAGGAATGCAAGGTGGACCATTAGAGCATGTTATCGCTGCTAAAGCAGTTGCTTTTGGAGAAGCATTAACAGAGAATTATAAAACGTATATGAAGCAAGTTAAATTAAATGCTTCAGTAATGGCAGATGAATTTGTAAAAAGAGGATATAAAGTGATTTCAGGAGGAACAGAAAATCATTCAATGTTGATTGATTTACGATCTAAAAATGTTACAGGTAAAGATGCTGAAAATGCTTTGGTTAAAGCTGATATAACAGTAAATAAAAACATGGTACCTTTTGATACAGAATCTCCTTTTGTAACTTCAGGTATACGTATTGGAACTCCAGCAATTACTTCAAGAGGTGTAAACGAAAACGAAATTTGGATGATCGTTGATTTGATTGATAGAGTTTTGTCTGATGTTACAAATGAATTTGTAATAGAAACAGTTCGCAAAGAAGTTAATGCTTTAGTAGCTGGACGACCTTTGTTTAAATGGTAAGATTTTAGATTGAAATTATAATTTTTAAAGACCGAAGCGATTCGGTCTTTTTTATTTTAAGAGCAAAAAAAAAAAGCTCGAAAAATTTTCGAGCTTTAATTTGGCGGAGAGAGAGGGATTCGAACCCCCGATACCTCACGGTACGCCGGTTTTCAAGACCGGTGCATTCAACCGCTCTGCCATCTCTCCGGACGAGTCAAAATTAGTAATAGTTTCTTTAAAAACAAGTCTTTTATCCTAAAAATGTTAAATTTATTTTAAGTTATTCGTTTTGTCGTTATTTGTTTATTGATAATCAGTTAGTTTTCTTTAATTTAATTTAACTGTGCAATTTATAAACAAATTGTTTTTTCAGTAAATACGTTTTGTAACTTTACATTTCAAATATTTTAGAATTCTATGAAATTTTTAATTCCTTTATTTTTAATTTGTTTTAGTTTTTCCTTCAGTCAAACTCAAAAAGTTCGTGCTTATTTAGATGAAAAACAGTTTTGTGCGCCTGAAATTGGTAATTATATTGAAATTCAATTACAGTTTGTAGGCTATTCTTTCAAATATAAGAATGTTGAAGGAGGACTTAAGGGAGAATTGGCTGTACGTTTAGATATTAAATCAAATGATTCTATTGTTTCTAAAGATGCTTATCGTTTACAAACCCCGCTAATGAAGGATAGTATTATTGATGATTTTTATGATATTAGAAGATTTGCTTTAGCTCCAGGAAATTATGTTTTGGAAGTTGAATTACAAGATTTAAATGCCGAAGGTGAAAGTGTAAAAGCTTCAAAGCCATTTACAATAGATGAAATGAAAAATGCTTTGTCCATTTCGGATATTCAAATTTCAGAAGTGATTACTAAAGGAGATAATTCTTCCGTTTTTTTTAAGTCGGGTTATAATATGATTCCTAATTTGTCTACTTTTTATCCTTCCGAAATTTCAAAATTACCAGTCTATTTTGAAATATATAATTCAAACTTAATAGGTGATAGTGTTTTTGGTTTGAAACAAACGATAACAGATGTTCTTACTGATAAAATAATGGAGGATTTCACACTATTAACAAGGCATAAATCAAGTGAAATTATTCCGATTTTACGCCCGATTGATATTTCTAATTTACAAACCGGAAAATACACTTTAAATTTCTCACTACTTAATAGAAGTTTAAAAGAGGTTATGGTTAAATCGTTTGAATTTGAAAGAAGTAATGATATAGAAAAAACATTTAATCCCGACGTTCTATTAATTGATCCAGCTTTTCAAGCATCTATTTCTGAAGACAGTGTAGATTATTATTTAGCAAGTTTGATACCGATGTCTAGATCAAGTGAAGTAAAAAGCATACTCACAATTTTAAAATCTAAAAATAAAGAATCTGCAAGAAAACATATTCAAGGATTTTGGAATGTGACTGCAAGTATGAATTCGTACGAAGCTTGGATGAAATACAAAGCTCAAGTTCAAGTGGTTGAGAGATTATATGGTAATAATTTTCAAGCTGGTTATGAGACGGATAGGGGGAGAGTATACCTTCAGTATGGTTCACCAACAACAGTTTTGCAAAAAGAAGTTTCTTCTACTGAATACCCGTATGAAATTTGGCAATACAATAAAATAGGTAAGTTTAGTAACAAACGTTTTATATTTTATAATCCTGATTTAGTTAATAATGCTTATCGATTATTGCATTCTGATATGATTGGCGAACTTAAAAATGCTTCTTGGCAATTAGTCTTAAATAAAAGAAATACAACCAACGGAACCGTTGATAATCCAAATCAAAATGTCGAACAGAATTATGGTGGAAATAGTAATGCCAATTTTAGACAATATTAAATAGTTGTTAGTTTTTGGTTATTAGATTTTGTAGGTGCTAGTAATACCGATTAGTTTTATCTATTTTTAGCTTTCTAAAAAGTAATTAGTAAGATTTGAATAACGTCGCAATTGTCATATTAAACTGGAATGGAGTTAATTACCTCAAGCAATTTTTAAGTAAAGTTGTTGATTATTCAGGTGATTGCCGAATAATTTTAGCTGATAATGCATCCACTGATGATTCTATAGAATTTGTTTTAGAAAATTTTCCTCAGGTTGAAATTGTAATGAATGATGAAAACGGAGGGTTTTCGAAGGGATACAACGATGCTTTGAAATTTATTAACTCTGAATTTTACATTTTATTAAATAGTGATATCGAAGTTACTCCTGATTGGGTTCTGCCACTTTATGAAACAATGCAAAATCCATTAGTTGCTGGATGTCAACCTAAAGTGCTTTCTTATTATGATAGAAACTTATTTGAACACGCAGGAGCTTCTGGAGGTTATTTAGATAAAAACTATTTTCCTTTTTGTAGAGGACGTATTCTAGAGCAATTTGAAAAAGATGAAGGACAATATGATGGTGAAACCGAAATTTTTTGGGCTACAGGAGCTGCTTTAATGATTCGTTCAGAGTTATTTCATAAGGTAGGCGGTTTTGATGAATATTTTTTTGCTCATATGGAGGAAATAGATTTGTGTTGGCGTCTAAAAAAACAAGGATTTCGTTTTATGGCCATTCCTTCGTCAACTATTTATCATGTTGGAGGTGGAACTTTAGCTTATAATTCACCAAAAAAATTATATCTCAATTTTAGAAATAGTTTGTTTATGATTGTTAAAAATCACGAAGGGATTTTATTTTTTAAATTGATGTATAGAATGACTTTGGATGGAATAGCAGCAATTCGGTTTTTAGTAAGAGGTGAGTTTAAGAATTTTAAGAGTGTATTTGATGCCCATATGGCAATGTATTACCGCTTACGAATTTTATTGCAACAACGCAAAGAAATTAAAAAGTCAACTACAATTTTTAATTCAAAAGGCCTTTATAAGGGAAGTATACTTTGGGCTCGGTATTTTAAAGGTGTTACCCGATTTAAAGATTTGAACCAACGTTTTTTTGACTGATTTTTTCTATTCTGCTATAAAATATCGCAAAGCCAATTCATAACCTTTTAATCCAAATCCAAAAACACATCCAATTGCAACAGGTGAGATTAAAGAAGTATGTCGAAATTCCTCTCTTGAAGTTATATTGGAAATATGGACTTCTACTACAGGTAAATTAATTCCACTTATACAATCTCTAATTGCAACACTTGTATGCGTATAACCGCCTGCATTTATTATAATTCCATCATGATTAGAGGTTTGTAAAGAATTGATTATTTCGCCTTCAATATTTGATTGAAAATAATCTAAATCAATAGTAGTTTTACTTTTTAATTCCTCCAAGTATATTTCGAATGATTGATTACCATATATTTGTGGTTCTCTCTTGCCTAGCAAGTTTAAATTGGGACCATTAATAATTAATATTTTCATAAATTATGTCTTCTTGGGAACGCTATATTAAGCATTTTGTTTCGTATTTAAAAATTGAAAGAGGATTAGCTGAAAATTCAATTTTTGCATACCAAAACGATGTGATTAAATTATCAGATTTTTCAATCTCCAAAAATATTGAACCAAAATTTTTGACCTACGAAAATTTACAAGAGTTCATTTCCGAATTATACGATTTGGGGTTAAGTGCAAGAAGTCAAGCTAGAATTATAAGTGGTATAAAGCAATTTTTTGGTTTTTTAATTTTGGAGGAAGAGATTAAAATTGATCCAAGTGAGATGTTAGAAATGCCAAGAATTGGAAGGAAATTACCTGAAATTTTATCAATAGAAGAAATTGATCAATTAATCAATGCAATTGATATGAGTAAGGCGGAAAGTCATAGAAATAAAGCTATTCTTGAAACGCTTTATAGTTGTGGACTTCGGGTAAGCGAATTAGTTGATTTAAAATTTTCTCAATTATATTTTGAAGAAGGTTTTGTAAGGGTTATTGGAAAAGGAAATAAAGAGAGATTAGTTCCTGTAAGTGAAAGCGTAGAGCATGAAATTGGTATATATAATGATCACGTACGACGACATCAAATTGTTCAAAAAGGCAATGAAAATATTGTTTTTTTAAATAGGAGAGGAGCTAAATTAACGAGAGTAATGATTTTTACCATAATTAAAGATTTAGCAAAATCAATTGGTTTAAATAAAACGATTTCACCTCATACTTTTAGGCATTCTTTTGCTACTCACATGATTGAGGGCGGAGCAAATTTAAGGGCAATACAAGAAATGTTAGGACATGAGTCAATTACGACAACTGAAATTTACACACATTTGGATCAACGCTTTTTAAGAGAAGCAATTATATCTTATCATCCTCGAAATATGAAGTAATTTTTTCAAAGACTTTAAGATTCAAGACTAAAAGACTTAAGACTGATAATCTAATATTAAATAGGTTATCAGTCTTTGAGTTCCGATTCCGATAGCTATCGGAATCGGAACGGTCTAATGTCTTTAAGCGAAGCGTTCTTGAGTCTATAAGACTATTTTTCCATATAAATCATAATGATCTGCACTTGTTATTTCAACATTTGCAAAATCACCAATTCTAATATAACCATCAGATTTTTTTACTAAAACTTCGTTATCTACATCAGGAGAATCAAATTCTGTTCTACCAATAAAATATTCTCCTTCAGCTCTATCAAAAAGTACTTTGTATGTTTTTCCAACCTTCAATTGATTCAATTCATAACTAATTCCAGATTGAAGCTCCATAATTTTGTCGGCTCTTTCTTGTTTAACATTCGCAGGAACATCATCTTCAAAATTATGAGCATGCGTATTTTCTTCATGCGAGTATGTGAAGATACCTAAACGGTCAAAACGACTTCTTTCAACGAAATCATACATTTCTTGAAAATCTTCTTCCGTTTCCCCAGGGTAACCTGCAATAAGAGTAGTTCTAATAGTTATACCAGGAACTACAGATCTAATTTTAGTAACTAATTCCTCTGTTTTTTCACGAGTTATACCTCTTCTCATAGCTTCTAAAATTTTAGTCGAACCATGTTGAAGGGGAATATCTAAATAATTACAAACATTTGGTTTAGTTTTCATTACTTCTAATACATCCATCGGAAAACCAGCAGGAAAAGCATAATGTAACCTAATCCATTCAATTCCTTCCACTTCAGAAAGTTTTTCAACTAATTCAGCTAAATTTCTTTTTTTGTAAATATCTAAACCATAATAGGTTAGGTCTTGAGCGATTAGCATTAATTCTTTAACCCCTTTAGCAGCTAGACTTTTCGCACTGGTAATTAAATCTTCAATTGGAGTAGAAATATGTTTCCCTCTCATGATTGGAATTGCACAAAAAGAACAAGGTCTATCACAACCTTCAGCTATTTTAAAATAAGCATAATGAGAAGGAGTAGTCAGCAAACGTTCTCCAACTAATTCATGTTTATAGTCTGCTTTTAATGTTTTTAAAAGACGAGGTAATTCTCTAGTTCCAAAAAAGGCATCAACTTCAGGAAATTCTCCTTCTAGGTCTTCTCTATATCTTTCTGAAAGACATCCAGTTACAAATACTTTATCAACTAAACCTTCTGTTTTAGCATCGACATATTGAATAATTGTATCTATAGATTCTTGTTTTGCATTATCGATAAATCCACATGTGTTAATAATAACAATTTCAGCATCATCAGATGTTGATTCATGTTCAACATCAAATTTATTTGCTTTTAATTGCGCCATTAAAACCTCAGAATCGAAGGTGTTTTTGGAACAACCTAACGTTACTACATTTACCTTATTCTTTTTTAGTGTCTTTGTCTTCATAGCACAAAATTAGGTAAAATTGGTATTATATTTGAAGAAAAAACTAAAACTATAGCTATGTGGAAGATTAAATTTTTATTTCTTTCAATATTTTTAATTGGATGTGGTATAAAAACACACACGGAAGATAACTTTTCAACTAATAGCGATGAGATTATTAAAGCGAAAATAGGAAGGGTAAATCAATATTCAGATACTTTTGTTTTTAATTCAGTTGAGATCAATGGAAATTATTTGTTATTAGAAATTATTTATAAAGGAGGTTGTAAGGAACATGATTTTAACTTCGTAGGAAGTTCAACTATTTCAAAATCAATACCTCCAATTCGAGTTGTTCAATTAGTTCATTTAGCTAATAAAGAAAATTGTGAAAAAGAGATTGTAAAAAAGTTAAAAGTTGATATTTCAGAATTAGCTTACAAAAAAGAAAAAGGAAGTAAAATTTACTTTACACTAATTGGTTGCGAAAAAAGATTAGAATATGTTTTTGAATAATTAACTTAGTTGAAAAGTTAAAATAATAAATTTTATTTGTTCAACTGATTTAAATTTTATTTTGGACTATAAGTAGTTGTTGTAATACTTTTTCCAGAAATCATTGTGTTTTCATTTCTAAAACTATTATCAACTTTCAAGATTAATTTCTTGTTTTTTAGTTGATCAATCATGATTGTTCTACCATCTAAATTACTGTAATCATTAATATTAGTCTCAATACCGTTGTAAATCGTAGTTTTAGTTGTTGTTAAATATATTGCTTCCTTATTCTTCAATTTGTTAATTTCACTTTTGCCTAAAAATTCCCAAGCACCTTCAGTAATTTTTAAATTTACACCATTCAAATATATTATACTTTGTTCGTATGTACCATCTTTTTTTAAAGATAGAGTTTGAGAATAGTATGTGCTATCTTTTGATGATTTATTATTACTTGAAGTTTGTGTTATTATATAGTTCATTTTTTTTGAACCATCATAAATAGAATTTATAGACAAATTAGAATCTATATAAGTTTCACTTGCTGTAATAACTTCATTTGTAACTTTCCATTCACCAATTAATCTAGCTTTTCTAGATTGAAGAGAAAGAAAGGGGTCGTTATCACCTTTTTTACATGATGATAAACATAATGTAATTATAAATAAGCTAAATAAAAGGAAGAATTTTTTTTTCATAGTATTTATAAAGATTGAATAACGAAATTAATTAATTTTATTCACAAAGTTTAGTGTGATTCAAAAAATATTTTTAAAATTAAAGATCACTTTTTATTTTTAATTGCAATTTAATTAAAATGATTAATTTAAAAATTTTTTAAAAAAAAATAGTATGAAGATAGGGATATTACTTTCTGGTTGTGGTGTTTATGATGGTTCTGAAATACAAGAAGTTGTGCTAACCATGTTGGCTATAGAAGAAATAGGCGCGGAATATATTTGTATTGGAATTGATGCGAAACAAAATCATATTATTAATCACTTGAATGGTCAAGAAATGGAAGGTGAGAGAAATATGATGATAGAAGCTGCTAGAATTTCTCGAGGTAAAATTATTGATATTCGAACCGTTCAACCAATTGATATTGATGCGCTTGTAATTCCTGGTGGATTTGGTAGTGCGAAAAATTTAACAAAATGGGCTTTCGATGGTCCAAATGGTATTATTTTACCTGAAGTTAAGCTTTTATTAGTTAATCTTGTTAATATTGGTAGACCAATTGTTGCCCTTTGTGTAAGCCCAATTGTATTGGCTAAGGCATTAGAAGGTTCAAAAATTCATGCTAAATTGACAATGGGTACTTCAAAAGAAAGCTCACCTTATGATATTGATTCATTTAACGAAGGGTTGTCCAAAATAGGTGTTGAACCAGTCTTAAAATCAGTACGAGAAATTGAAATTGATGTTGAAAATAGAATAATTACCGCTCCATGTTATATGATGGATGCTACAATTTTAGAAGTTAGACAGAATATACAACAAGCAATTCAAGCAATTAAAACTTTTATATAAGTTTTTGATATTTATTTAAAATCTTTATTATCAAATGATTAATTGTTTTAATTTCATTGATTAAAATCATATTAACAATTTTTTGAGTGAATTGTGGGTAAAATAATGTTAAAAATTTAGATATAAAATATCAAAAAGTGTACCTTTGAAGCTTAAAATCAAAGCGAAAGCTCAAAATAAAAAAGTATGAACATTTTTGGAAAACAAGGTAAAAATGCTGATTTGAACAAATCAATAGGTTTGGAAGGGTTAGAAAATGAATTTTGGAATCTATCACCAGCTGAATTAGTAGAAGATACTATTTTAAATGGTCAAGGGATGCTTACGGATAATGGAGCATTAGCTATTGAAACAGGTGAATTTACAGGACGTTCTCCAAAAGATCGTTTTGTTGTTTGCGATGAAAAAACAGAAAATTCTGTTTGGTGGGGAGATGTGAATATTAAATTTACACCAGAAAAATTTGATGCACTTTATGGAAAAATGAAGGCATATTTAAAAGGTAAAGATATTTATGTACGTGATGCTTATGCTTGTGCTGACGAAGATTACCGTTTAAATATTCGAGTTATTACTGAAACTCCATGGTCAAATATGTTTGCTTATAACATGTTTTTACGTCCAACTGAAGCTGAATTAGAGGATTTTAATCCTGATTGGCATATCGTATGTGCACCAGATTTTATGGCTGTTGCCGCTGAAGATGGAACACGTCAGCATAATTTCGCAATATTAAACTTTACTAAAAAAATGATTATCATCGGTGGTACAGGTTACACAGGTGAAATCAAAAAAGGAATTTTCTCTGTATTGAATTATATTTTACCTCATGAAAAAAATGTACTTTCAATGCACTGTTCTGCAAATATTGGAAAAGATGGTGATACTGCTGTTTTCTTTGGTTTATCAGGAACAGGTAAAACAACTTTATCTTCAGATGAAAATCGTCGTTTGATTGGTGACGATGAGCACGGTTGGTCTGATAAAACAGTTTTCAATTTTGAGGGTGGATGTTACGCTAAAACGATTGATTTATCAAGAGAAAAAGAGCCGCAAATATTTGATGCAATTAAATTTGGTGCGATCTTAGAAAATATTGTTTTTGAAGAAGGTACTTCTACACCTGATTATGAGGATAATTCAATTACAGAAAACACACGTGTTTCTTACCCTATTGATTTTATTGATAACATCGTTGTTCCTTCAATTGGAACTGCTCCAAAAAATATTTTCTTTTTAACTGCAGATGCTTTTGGTGTATTGCCTCCAATCTCAAGATTAACAAAAGAGCAAGCAATGTACCACTTTATGTCTGGTTATACTGCTAAAGTTGCTGGAACTGAAATGGGAATAACTGAGCCAACTACAACTTTCTCAGCTTGTTTTGGAAAAGCTTTTTTACCATTGCACCCAGCAAAATATGCTAAATTATTAGGAGAGAAATTAGACGGTACTGATATCAAAGTTTGGTTGATTAATACAGGTTGGTCTGGTGGTTCTTATGGAGTTGGAAGTAGAATGAAATTATCTTACACTAGAGCAATGATTACTGCTGCTTTAACTGGTAAATTAGATAATGTTAAATTTGAAACTTTACCCGTTTTCGAATTAGCTTTCCCGACTGAATGTGAAGCAGTTCCTTCTGAAATATTAAATCCTCGTGGTACATGGGCTGATAAAACAGCTTACGATGAAACAGCAAATAATTTAGCTGGACAATTTGTAAAAAACTTCGAGCAATATGCTTCTGAAACTAGCGAAGATATTTTAGCTGCTGCTCCAAAGGTATTAGCGAAAAACTAGATAAGTTAATCTTATAAATTTAAAAAGCGCAGACATAGTCTGCGCTTTTTTTGTGGATTTATATTTTTTTATAAAGAGTTTTATAACTTAAAGATTTGATTCAAAATCATCGATTGCTCTAACGCCAAATTGATCATTTGACCACATATAAGTTGGTTTTTTATTTATAACTTTAAAAAATGTAGGAAATTTGAATCCAGATGTTTTTGCTAACTCCTCTGGATTATTTGCTAATCGAATAGAAAATGCGCCATTTATTTCTTTAATGTAATTTTTGATGTACTGCTTCTTTGTTGAACATACAACAAAGTCAATTTTTAATTTAGGATTTCTTTTTTTTATAATTTTTAATTTTTCGATTGCTCCAAAACAAAACTGACAATCTGGAATTGTTACTACAGTTAATCCATCATTCTTAAAATCTGTAGGAGAAAAATTAGACTTTATAGAGGTTCCTTGTTTAGAAAAATCACCTTCATATATTGGATTTAATACAAAACCAATTATGAATGGTAGAATTAGAATTATAAAACCAATAATTAATTTATACAATTTATTAAAATTAATTTTAATAAATTGTATAAAAAGTAATATCCCACAAAGACATAGAATAAAATAGGGTAAAATTTTAGAAAATGTCCAAGATAAACAAAGGTTTAAAGATATTAATTCTATTCTTTTAAAAATAATAATAAAAAGTAACGTAGATACAATAAGTACAATAAGTTTGTTTCGCATTTTGTTAAAATTAAATTAAAAAAAAAGGAAGCCGAAGCTTCCCTTTTTCTATTAAATATTATTAAATATTATTTAATTTCACACACATGTTTTGTGACAGTTCCGTCTATTGCAGTATGATTATAAGAAACACATTCAGCATTGTTTTGCATGAATTTTTTAGTTACTTTAACGTAAGTATTTTTTGAACTAATGTCAACTTTACCATCAGTTGTACATTCACAAGTTCTATCTTTTTTACATGATGCTAATACAATCATCCCAGCAACAGCTGCTAATAATACTTTTTTCATTTTTTAAGTTTTAGTTATTTACGTTTTTTAACGACGCAAATTTATGTAATTAAAATTAATATGCAAGTATATGTTAAAAAATGAAATGATAATTTAATATTCAATATGATAAAAGTTTGAATTCAACCATTTTTAGG
>CANCQX010000011.1 GCA_947380375.1 Flavobacteriales bacterium | reverse complement strand
TTTTTAGATATTACAATTGTATAAATTGTTGTTTATATACTGCAAATATAGTAATTGTTGTTTATATATTACATTTTTAATTATTGTTGTTTATATATTTCATTTTGATTTGTTGTTGTTTGTAAAATACAATTACATAAACTGTTGTTTGTAAAGATCGTTTTTTGAAATTGTTTTCTGTAAAGTTCAAATACGTAAATTGTATTTTAGAAAGATGAATATTCATAGATTTTTCTTTACTTTGAATAAAATTTAGTGAATGAATAATTTTCAAGGAAAAACAGCTTGGGTTACAGGTGCCTCTTCAGGAATAGGTGAGGGGATTGTAAGAAATTTAGCAGAAAAAGGAGTGAAAATTATTTTATCAGCTAGAAACTTAGATGCTTTAGAAAAAATAAAAGCTACTCTTCCCAATTCAGATCAACACATTTGCATTTCATTGGATTTGGAACATTCTCAAAATTTCCCAGAATTAGCAAAAGAAGTAATGTCTAAAATGGGTACAATAGATTTTCTATTCAATAACGGAGGTTTAAGTCAACGATCAGAAGCAAGTGAAACTCCATTGGAAGTTGATAGAAGAATAATGGAAATTAACTATTTTGGAAATATAGCTTTAACAAAAGCAGTCCTACCCTATATGCAAAAGCAAAAGTCAGGGCATATAATTGTTATTTCTAGTATTGCGGGCAAATTTGGTTTTTTCTTACGTTCAGCTTATAGTGCTTCAAAACATGCTCTTCAAGGTTTTTACGAAAGTTTATTATTGGAAGAAGAAAAGAACAATATAAACGTAACAATTGCTTATCCAGGAAAAATAAATACCAATATTTCTTTACATGCGTTGAATGAAAAAGGCGAACAACATGGTGTAATGGATCACAACCAAGAAACAGGAATGTCGATTGAAGAATGTGTTTCCATACTTTTAAAAGCAGTAATTCAAAATAGAAAAGAAATCTTAATAGGCAACAAAGAAATCAAAGCAGTAACTTTAAAACGTTTTTTTCCTAGTATATTCTGGAAAGTAATTAAGAAACAATCAGCAGTTTAATTAAAAGGTTGAGGCTGAGATTCAGATAAAGATTGATGTTGAGGTTAAGAAAAGGTTATTTTTACAACTATTCCATTTCAGATTAATCGATTTTCTTAAATTTGAAAAGGGAAGTTACATAAGTCTTTTGTCTCATGTCTTAAAGTCTATAGTCTAAAAAAATGATAAATTGCATTGTAATAGATTCTTACGAAACTTCAAGCTTGATTACAAAGTTTTGCGAGGGAGTGCAATATATTTCAGTTGAAAAATCTTTTACAAGTACGATTGAAGCATCGCGGTATATGCGTAAGTACCCAACTGATCTCATTTTTATTAACACCGATTTTCCAAACATTTCTGGACTTGAGTTTTATCAAAACTTAAATCAAAAGACTTTAGTTGTCTTTATTAGTGATAGTAAGGAGCATGCATTTGAAGCTTTTAATTTAAATGCAGTAGATTATCTTCTCAATCCGTTCGACTTAAAACGATTTAGCCAAACTTTAAATAAGGTGAATGAAATCTATTCATTTAGAAATCAGGCAACAAATAGTGAAGAACAATTCTTACAAGTTCGATCTGAATATAGTTTAGTAAAAATCTCATTAGTTGAAATCGTATACATTGAAACATTAGACGATTATATTAAAATTCATATCCAAGGTAAAAAACCAGTATTAACCTTAATGAGTATTAAGAAAGCGTTAGAAAAATTACCTGAAAAAGATTTCATCCGAGTTCACAGATCCTACATCGTCCCAATAAATCGTATTGAATCTGTAAGAGGAAAATCCATCAACTTAGGAATTACTGAAATCCCAATAGGAAAAAGTCACGAAGAAGCCTTTTTTAAAGCGTATATTTCGATTGGGTATTAGGTGTTTGGTTTTAGGTCTGTGTAGGTTATTGTTGAAAACACATACAAACCCCAACACCCAAGAATCATTCCCCGATACTTTCCTTTCATTCGCCGATACATTTAAAATTTATCAGAAAAGAATTCCTTACTTAGCGTCACACTAAAACATAAACGTTATGCAAATCAATAAAAATATTGCAATCAGTGATTCAGGGTTTGTTTTTAATCCATCAACTGGAGATTCTTTCTCAACAAATCAAGTTGGTTTAGAAATCATACGATTACTAAAAGAAAATAAATCGAAAGAGGAATTAATAAAGGAATTGGTTTTGAAATTTTCAACTGACGAATCAACGTTGGAGAAAGATCTTGGAGATTTCTTTATGATGTTAAACAGTTACCAAATACTTGTAAATAATGACTAAACGTAAAATAACAGTAGCCGTTTCAGGACTCAATAATATTGATAGTCCGGGACCTGGAATACCTGTTATTCGAGCATTAAAGGAAAGCGAGTACTTTGATGTGAGAATCATCGGGTTGTCCTATGAAAACCTTGAACCAGGTTTGTATATGCGTGATTTGGTTGATAAATCGTACTCAATTCCATTGCCGTCATCAGGAACAGCAAGTTTATTGGAAAGATTAAGATACATTCACGATGTAGAAAATATTGATGTAATAATTCCAAATTTTGACGCAGAACTTCACAGTTTCATAAAATTAGCGACACAATTAAAAAATGATTTTGGAATTGAAACATTTTTACCTACTCAAGAACAATTTGAATCGAGACATAAATCAGTTTTGTATGAATTTGGAGAAGAAAATGGCGTAAAAGTACCTTATGCAAAAATGATCTTTTCAGCAAATGAAATCCATTCATTAAAAAATGATTTTACATATCCATTAGTGATTAAAGGAAAATATTACGATGCTTCAATAGCTGCAACGCCAGAACAAGCGGTCAATTATTTTCACAAAATCAGTGCGAAATGGGGATTACCAATTATCGTTCAAGAATTTGTTAGCGGAAATGAAGTAAACGTAACAGCAATCGGAGACGGAAAAGGAAATTGTATCGGAGCAGTACCAATGAGAAAACTGTACATTACCGATAAAGGGAAAGCTTGGGCAGGAGTATCTTTAGACGATGAGAATTTAATTGAAATAACAAACCGTGTCATTAGTAATTCGAAATGGAAGGGTGGTTGTGAATTAGAATTCATCAAAACCAAAGAAGGAGAATACTACTTATTAGAAATGAATCCACGATTCCCTGCATGGGTATACTTAGCAAAAGGTTGTGGTCAAAATCATCCAGAAGCATTGGTTAGAATGGCTTTAGGAGAAGAAGTAAAACCTTTTGAATCGTATGATGTAGGTAAATTATTTGTCCGTTTTTCATTCGATCAAATAGTAGATATTAAGGATTACGAAAAAATTTCAACTTTAGGAGAACTTTAGAATAGACTAGAAGATACAAGAATATAAGAAGAAAGACTTATTTATAACTTAATAAACTAATAAGTCTTTAAATCTTAAAATCTTGAATCTAAAAAAAATAACATTATAAAACTAAAAATATTATGAGCAAGTTATCATACGAGAGACCGTTTATTCAAAAGTTGAATACAGGTTCAATGAATAAATTTGGAACAAAAACAGAATTCGCACCAGTAACACATTTAGATGGAATTCGAGTAAGTAAATTAATCGAAGATTATGGATCACCGTGTTTCGTTATTTCTGAAAGACAAATCCGTAAAAATGTACAAAATGCAAACAGAGCATTTAAAACTAGATACCCAAAAATTCAATTTGCGTGGAGTTACAAAACAAACTACTTAAGCGCAGTTTGTAATGTATTTCATCAGGAAGGGTCATGGGCAGAAGTAGTTTCAATCTATGAATACAAGAAAGCTTTATTAAACGGAGTGGAAGGAAATAAAATTATTTTCAATGGTCCAGATAAAACAGAAGAAGATTTAGCATTAGCAGTTGAAAATAATTCATTAATTCATATTGATCACTTTGACGAATTATATTCGTTAGTTGGTTTGTTAGATGGGACAGGTAAAAAAGCAAGAGTTGCTATTCGTGTAAATATGGATACAGGAATTTACCCTATGTGGGATCGTTTCGGCTTCAATTATGAAAATGGTCAGGCTTGGAATGCAATTATCAAAATTTTATCCCATAAAGAGTTAGAATTAGTTGGTTTACATAGTCATATTGGAACATTCATGTTGTCTACAAGTGCTTATGCAACAGCTGCTTATAAGTTGTGTGATTTAGCAACGAATGTGAAATTGAAAACAGGTAAACCAATTCAGTATTTAGATTTAGGAGGAGGATTTGCTTCAACTAACACATTAAAAGGTTCTTATTTACAAGGTGCAGATATCGTTCCAACTATAGATGATTATGCAGAAGTAATTACTTCGGCTATTTTAAATTCAAATTTTGCTCAGGATGAATTACCGACAATAATATTGGAATCAGGAAGAGCGTTAATTGACGATGCAGCTTGGTTGATTGGATCAGTAGTTGCTACAAAAAGATTGAGTGACGATAGAAGAGCAACAATAATGGATTTTGGAGTAAACTTATTATTCAATGCTTTCTGGTACGATTACA
This sequence comes from Flavobacteriales bacterium, assembly GCA_947380375.1. Taxonomy (GTDB): domain Bacteria; phylum Bacteroidota; class Bacteroidia; order Flavobacteriales_D; family Crocinitomicaceae; genus CAIUKX01. Next base: position 33,798 of record CANCQX010000011.1, on the reverse strand, counting down.
AAATTTCTCCAGCGCAAGAGTTTACTCACCATACAGAAGATATGGTAATTTATGGACCATTGTGTATGAATATCGATTGTATCAGAGAAAGTATAAATTTACCATTGTTAAACAAAGGAGATCAAGTTGTTGTTCATAAAGTTGGAGCTTACAATATGACACAATGGATGCAGTTCATACAAATGAGACCAAAAATTGTAATGATAGATATGGAAGGAAAATCACATATTCTTCGTGAAAACGAATCATTAGATACAATGATGGAATTGGAAAGAATGCCCGAGCATTTAAAAAATATCTAGTAGAAATTAGTTTATGGTAATTAGTTGTTAGTTTTTTGCTAATGACTAATTGCTAAAAACTAATAACTTTATCGCTAATTACTAAAAGTTAAAAGCTAAAATGAAATTTTGGGTTAATACCATATTGAATAGTTACAGTCAGATTTTTTATTCAGTGGATAAAGTATTGGCATTGGTTATTCTGCTAATTACATTCTTTACCCCACATTTAGGATTGTCAGGATTGTTATCGGTAGTTTTAATTAATTCAATTGCTTATTTAACAGGAATAAATAGACATTTGATAGGGGAGGGACTTTATGGATTTAACGCATTATTATTGGGTTTATTTCTTGGTTTTCAATACGAAATAACTACAGCTTTTATCTTATTATTTGTTGTTGCGATTATAATGTTACTTATAATTTCAGTATGGCTACACGGCATTTTTAGCAGGCATAAAATTCCTTTTTTAGCATTTCCTTTCATTACGACTTACTGTATTATTTCGATGTCGGCAGGAAGTTTTACAAATATCTATTTAAATGAGGATCATGCTTTTGTACTGAATCATTTAGCAAAAGTAGAAAGCTCTTCGTTTTATCAATTTGTACATTTATTTGATGCAATTTCGATTCCTAAATTTGCATTGATTTATTTTAAAACATTAGCAGGAACCTTTTTTCAAACAAGTGTTTTAGCTGGAATTTTAGTTGCAGGTGCTATTTTGTATTTCTCTCGAATTGCTTTTACCTTGAGTTTAGTAGGTTTTCTTTCAGCGTATTTATTTTATAACGCTTTTGGAGCTGATGTAAATGATTTGAATTTAAATTTAGTAGGTTCGAATTTCATCTTTATGGCAATTGGGATTGGGTGTTTTTATTTAATACCAAACTTTTACAGCTACTTGGCGGTTTTTTGTTTGACTCCAATCTTAATGATGTTAATGATTTTCTTGAACAAAACTATGAATGTATTTCAGCTAAAGTCATTTACACTTTCATTTAGCGTTATAATATCCTTGTTTTTATTGTTTTTACAGCAAAGATGGTTTCATAAATTTTTACATTTAGTTACTATTCAATATTACTCCGCAGAGAAAACAATTTATAAATACAAAACTTCTTTAAATCGTTTTAAAAATGCACATTTAGCAAAGGTTTATTTACCTTTTTGGGGAGATTGGTTTGTTAGTCAAGGTTATGATGGAAAAATAACACATTTGGGAGAATGGGGGAAAGCATTAGACTTTGTAATTGTAGATGAAACAACTACTACTTTTCAAGGAACTGGTTCGGGAAAAGAAGATTTTTTCTGTTATAACAAACCAATTGTTGCTCCTTTAGACGGATTTGTTTACGATATTATAAATACAGTTGAAGAAAATGAAATATCTGGAGTTAATATAGTTGAAAATTGGGGAAATACAATCATATTAAATCATCAAAACGGCTTATTCACTCAAATTAGTCATATTAAAAAAGACTCATTTAAAGTGGTCGTAGGTGATTACGTTATGAAAGGAACCGTTTTAGCAACTTGTGGTAATTCGGGAAGATCGCCAGAACCGCATATTCATTTTCAATTGCAATTATCACCAATTATAGGTTCTAAAACAGTAGCCTATCCAATTGCATATTTTATAGAAAAAGAAAAGAATAAGCGCACATTGAAGATTTCTGAAGTCCCTAAAGAAGAAACATTAATCAGTAATGTTGAGGTTCATAGTTTGTTGACAGAAAGTTTCGCTTTTATTCCAGAAAGAAAAATTACATTTAAAAGTAGCGACACAAATGATGAGGTAACTTGGGAAGTACATACAGATGAGTTGAATAGAAGTTATCTGTATTGTTCAAAATCAAAGTCGGTAGCCTATTTTGTAAATGATGGAACGATGTTTTATTTCTACGATTTTGAAGGCAGTAGAAATTCTCTCTTATTTTATTTCTTTTTAGCTTCTTATCGTGTTTTATTAGGTTGTTATGAAAATGTAGAGGTAACTGATTCTGTTTCTTTGAATTATTTTAATAGCCCATTATTTCAATGGTTTCAGGATTTTGTAGCTCCTTTTTATCTTTTTACGAAGGCATCATATATATCTCAATCGACAAAAATAGATAATGTCCATCAACCTACTTCAACAACTATAACATCTAGTGTAGAGGCCAAATTTTTGAACTTCAACTTTAGAAAAGTAAGTTTTGAAATAGAAATAAAAGAAAATAATATTCACCAATTCAGTTTTACACAAAATGGAATTATAAAATCTTATGTATGCGTTATTTAATTGTATTTATATTGATTATTTCGAATGTTACATTTTCTCAAGAAACAGTTTCCTATTCTAGCATCGATAGTTTATCTTACTCGGAATATTTGAAAAACGATTTCAAAGCTTTAAAAGAAACAGGTAGAAAAGCATTAAAAGAAGGAATCGATTTCTATGATTTAAGAATGAGACTTGGAATTGTAGCTTATAACGAGAAAAACTATGAATATTCATTAAAACATTTTGAAGCAGCCTTCGCAATGAATCCTGCAAATGAAATAGTTCAGGAATACTTGTATTATTCTTATTTATTTACAGGTAGAACTGAAAATTCGAATGCATTAGCAAGTTCATTATCGCTAGAATTTCAAAAGAAAGTGGGCTATACTAAAAAGAAATTAGATAGCATTATTTTATCTGGAGGTACTTATATTAATTCAAATTTAAAAGCAGGTCAAGATAGATCACTAATAGGGCCTTCTTATGTTTCAGGAAATAGCATTTCTAGTGGTGTTACAAATGGAGGAGGATTAGTAGTAGAAAATACTTTTGGAAATAGATTACACTTTTATAATAAAGTTGCAGGTTATCAGACTAACGTTTTCACTAAATATGAAGCAACTTATAAAGATCTAATTAATTTTTCAACCGATCGAACTCTAAAATCTGAAAAAAAATACAATAATTTACAATACCAATATAATACAGGTTTAGCTTATCAATTTAATAATGGATTATTGATAGGATTAGGAGGAGCTTTTTTTCAAACAAACACTACTAATTTTTGGTCAACAATAGGTGTGTCAAACCCAAATACTAAATTAATTTATATAGATAGTTCAATAGCTGTGAATTATTCAAATTATCTAGGTTCGTTATCAATAGGAAAAAGAATGAAATATATTTTCCCCCAACTTACAGGAACGTATAGCAATTTATATGGAACGAATCAATACCAAGGAGAGGTTTCAATATCTTACTTTCCTTTAGGTAATATTAAATTATTTGGAAATACTTCATTTGCCTATATCGACAATAATAAGGTTGCTCAAAATGTATTTTGCCAAAAAATTGGGTATGTAATTTCAAAAAATCTATGGTTTGAAGCAAAATATTCGAAAGGAAATCACATGAATTATATGTCGAGTTTAGGTTTTACCTCATATAACACTCCAGATGTAGTTTTACAAAATTTTGGAGTAGATTTACATTTTACTATAAAAAAACTAGAGGTAATTTTTAGTTATGGAAATCAAATTAGAGAAGGAAATTATACGCGTTATAGTAAATCAGGAACTATTCCAACTGTTTTTTATACTCCAGTTATAACTAAATATAATTATATAAATAATAACATTACAACAACTTTAAAATGGAATTTTTAAGAAAAATATTAGTAGTACTTTGTGTAATTGTTTCAATAAACTCATTTTCACAAGATAGTAAGGTATTACAAACTGCATTTGCAAAAAGTTATGCATACGAGGCTAAATATCAATATGATCAAGCTATACAAGTTTTAAAAGATGTTTATTCTGACAAAGCATATTCTATCAATACACGTTTAGGTTGGTTATGTTATTTAGATAAAAATTACACATCCGCTATAAATTATTACAAGAAAGCTATAGATTTAATGCCTGCTTCTGCGGAAGTTTTATGGGCAATATTATCACCACAAATTGCACTTGAGAAATGGGGAGATGTAGAGAAAACATATTTAGATATCTTAAAATTAGAGCCTAAAAATGCAACAGCACACTATAAATTAGGAGTTATTTACTATTATCGAAAAAATTATACGGTTGCAAAAAAATACTTTGATGTTGCCTTAAATTTGTATCCATTGGATTATAATAATCTTTTAATGAGCGCTTGGACAAATTATTTTTTAGGTAAAACAAATGAAGCTAAAGTTTTGTTTAATAGGGTTTTATTATTGTATCAAGGAGATGCTTCTGCTATAGAAGGTTTATCATTAATTAAATAAGTTTAGTACTTTTAATCAATATTTAAAAATAGAAATTATGAAATCATTTAATAGAATTTTATTTTTTGCATGTGTTTTGTTTTCAATAAATGGAAATGCGCAGGATTCCAAAGTTATGCAAGAAGCCTTTGCTAAGAGTTTTATGGCAGAGGATAAAGGAGATTACAAGAATGCTTTACAAGTAATACAATCAATATATTCAGATAAATCTTACTTGGTTAATTTACGTATTGGTTGGTTAAGTTATTTAAGCAAAGACTATGTTAACTCTGTAGTTTATTACAAAAAAGCAATTGCATTAATGCCTACCGCAACAGAACCTTTATGGGGATTATGCAACCCTTTAGTTGCTCAAGAAAAGTGGGTAGAATTAGAAAATAATTATAAACTAATTATTCGTTTTGATCCTAAAAATTCATTAGTAAATTACAGACTTGGTATGATTTATTTTTACAGAAAAAATTATGTTGAAGCAATTAAATATTTTGATGTTACTTTGACACTTTTTCCTTTAGATTACGATGCAATTACAATGAGTGCTTGGACAAATTATTATTTAGGTAAAAAAGAAGAAGCAAAAGTCCTTTTCAATAGAGTTCTTCTTATGTATCAATTAGATGCTTCAGCAATTGAAGGATTAGCACTTTGTAATAAGAAATCCTAGTTTTAAAAACTGTTTTATTAAACTTTAAGACTGATTAGCTATATTTGCTTATCAGTTTTTTTATTTTAAAAAAATCTTTTTAAGTTATTATAAGGTTTGAAAATGAATTAATTAGCTCTAAAAATGAAATTAAAAAAAGTAGATATTTCTCAAGTTAATGCATTCAATAAGAATACATTAATGGAAGTTTTAGGTATTGAATGCGTTGAAATTGGAGAAGATTACATCGTTTCAACAATGCCTGTTGGACCAAGCACCCATCAACCTATGGGATTGCTACATGGTGGTGCAAGTGCTGCGTTAATTGAAAGTGTAGGTTCAATGGGATCAACTTTACTAATTGATTTATCAAAAGAAGCGCCTGTAGGAATTGAAATAAATGCAAATCATATTGGATCTGTTAAAAGTGGAATGGTAAAGGCAATTGGTAAAATCGTTCATGCCGGAAAACGAACACATTTATGGCAAGTTGATATTTATGATATGGCAACTGATAAATTAGTTTGTACAGGTCGATTAACAGTGATGATTGTTTCTAAAAGTTAATGTCTGATATTTTAAAATATAGAATTCCAGGTTCTGAAAAAATTCAGAAAAGCGGTTACTTTCGGGAAATAAAATTGATGAAAGAGGCGAATGGTTTTTTTATGACAACATTTTTAAAAGACAGATTAATCGAATTTGTTCCTTCTACAAATACTGAAGGAAAAGAAACATTTTTTACATCTGAACCTTATATTATCTCAAAGGAAAACTACTTAAAAGATGCACAAAATTTCATTAATTTATTTGAAGATAAAAAGATTAAAAAAGCAGTTCTTTCAAGGGTTAAGAAAGTAAATTTTAACGAAAAAAAGATAACTAATTTATTTGATTTATTATGCGAAACTTATCCAAAAGCATTTGTTTATTTGGTTTCAGGTGAAGCAATTGGGACTTGGATTGGTGCAACACCAGAAATTTTAATTCATACCTTTTCAAATTCTGGTTTCACGATGTCATTAGCAGGAACGAAATCGATACAAGATAAAGATAAAGAATGGGGAGAAAAGGAAATTTTGGAACAAGCATATGTAACTGGTTTTATTCAAGATAAATTGGTCTCTTTAGGGATTAAAGGGTTAGAAATTAATGGGCCTTATGATGTTGAAGCTGGTCCAGTTATTCATTTAAAAACAGATATTAGTTTCGATATTGAACCTTTAAAGGTTATCGAGGTAGCAAAAAGTATTCATCCTACACCAGCTGTTTCTGGTTTACCCCAAAAAGAAGCTATTGAAATTATCAATTATAGAGAGCCCCACGATAGAGAATTCTATACAGGAATGATTGGTTTGTTAACTCACTCTAAGACAAATCTTTATGTTAATCTTCGTTGTTGTCAAATTCAAAAAGGAGCAGCCTATTTATACCTAGGAGGAGGTTTTACTAAAGATTCTATACCAGCTTTAGAATGGGAAGAAACAGAAAATAAGAGTAGAACTTTATTGAATATAATCGAGAATCTATAATTTAACCACAGAGAGTTCACAGAGTTAGGCTCAGAGTATCGCAGAGTTCATTATTTCGTAGTGTTTGGAGAATATTATAAAAAAATAGTTAAACTACTTAAAAATACATCGAGAATTCTATGATAAAAACTCGGTGCGACTCTGTGAAAAACTCCGATTCCACTGTGGTTAAAAAAAGAATTATACTTACTTTTGCTACATGATTTCAAGTAATAAAAAAGGAGTGCAATTACTAGTAGAGCAATGTTTAGCTCACGGTATGAAAAACGTAGTATTTTCTCCAGGATCTAGAAATGCACCCTTTATAATTGCTTTTGATGAACACCCAGATATCAATTGTATTGTTATTCATGATGAAAGAAGCGCTGCTTTTTATGCAATGGGAATGGCGCAACAATTAAATGAACCAGTTGGAATTATTTGTACTTCAGGATCAGCTGTTTTAAATTATTATCCAGCTGTTGCAGAAGCATATTATCAAACATTACCTCTTGTTATAATTACGGCAGATAGGCCCGAAGAATGGATTGATCAAGGAGACGGTCAGACAATTGTGCAACATGATGTTTTTAAAAATCATATAAGGTATTCAACAACACTTTCTGAACAATGTAGAACATCTGATGAAGTTTGGCAATTGGAAAGAGAAATTTCAACAGCATTTAACATAGGAAATGGAAATTGGAAAGGCCCGATTCATATCAATATGTCTTTCAATGAACCGCTTTATGGAACTGAGGAAATAATTCCTTCAAAAGTTAAAAGTATAAAAACCATTACGCCATTTTTTCAATTAAATTCAACTCAAGAACAAGAATTGAAAGAAATTTGGAAAAGTTCTCCAAAAAAAATGATTATTTGTGGTCAATTGCCTTTAGATAAACCACTTTTAGAGCAATTAAAATTATTAGCAGATGACACTTCTGTTGCAGTTTTAGTTGAAAATACTTCCAATCAAGTACATAGAAGTTTTATTCATACAATAGATAGAACTTTAAACTCAATATCTGAAGAAGAATTAGAAGCATTTTCCCCCGATTTATTAATTACAATCGGTGGAGCAGTTGTTTCAAAAAGAATTAAAAGTTATTTACGAAAATTCAAAGCGAATTATCATTGGAAAGTAGGATTTGATTTTCCATATATGGATACTTACCAATCATTGACACATACATTTGAATGTTCACCTTTGGCATTTACCTCAATAATAAATTCATTTTCGACTGAACGAAATATATCGAGTTTTGGTTCTCAATGGAAACAAAAAGATTTTATTGTACAAGATAAATTAGCTGAATTTTTTGAAACAATTCCGTATTCTGATTTGAAAGTATTTGAAACAATTTTGGATTATATTCCTGAAATGTCTCATTTACATATGGCAAATAGCTCAGTAGTACGTTATTGCCAATTATTCGATCCAATTGAAAGTATAAATTATTGGAGCAATAGAGGAACAAGCGGGATAGATGGAAGTACAAGTACCGCATGTGGTGCAGCAGCTGTTAATAAAGCTGATTGGAATACACTAATTACAGGTGATATTTCATTTTTTTACGATAGTAATGCGTTGTGGAATAAGTATTTAACTCCTAACTTAAGAGTCTTTATGATTAATAATGGAGGAGGTGGAATTTTTCATATTATTCCTGGTCCAGGTTCCACAAATCAATTAGATAATTATTTCGTTGCAGACCAAACTTTTTCTGCTGAATATATTTGTAAAGCTTTTAATTTGGAATATTTCAATGCCAATTCAATAGATGAAATAGAAACTCAGATGGAATCATTTTTTACCTACGAAGAAAATGGACGACCGAAATTGATGGAAATATTTACTCCAAAAGAAATCAATCATAAAATTTTAGACGACTTTTTTGAAAAAATTAAATAGTTTTTGAATGTTTAATTTTGAATGTTTATTTGTTTTATAATCAATAATTTGTAATTAACAATTAACAATTTTTACGTACTTTAACCGCTTAATTACAATAACAAGCCTATGAAAAAAACTATTTTAACCACAAGTTGCCTTTTATTGGGAGCATTTGTCTTCGGTCAAACATCGACGAACGCATCAGGTGGCGGAACTTCTAACGCGTCAGGATCGATAAGTTATTCCATCGGACAAGTGGCTTTTCAAAGTGTTTCTAACACTTCTGGTTCGGTGAGTCAAGGGGTACAATACGCCTTTGAAATTTCTACCTTAAGTTTGGAAGAAAACGCCTTGCAACTTTCTTTGATGGCCTATCCAAACCCTACGCAAGAGCTATTGAATTTGCGTGTTGGTAATTACAACAAAGAAAACTTAGCTTACAAGTTAGTTGATTTAGAAGGAAAAGTAATTTCGGAAGCATCGATGCATTCGGAAGAAACAACCATCGATATGAAACAATTGCCCGTAGCAACTTATTTCGTTGAAGTGAACAACGAGGGAAAAAAAGTACAAACGTTTAAAATCATTAAAAACTAGTAAGTATGAACAAATTTTTTACAGTTTTATCAGCGGTATTAATCTCCGCAAGTTTATGGGCGCAAGCTCCACAAAGTTTTAGCTACCAAGCAGTAGTGCGAGGAACCGATAATGCCCTTGTGTCTAACAAAAAAGTTGGAATGAAAATCAGTTTGTTGCAAGGTTCTGAAACTGGAAAGGCAGTATATGTAGAAACACATACACCAACTTCCAATAACAATGGGTTGGTGAGCATCGCTATCGGTGGCGGAACAGTTGTTAGCGGAACTTTCGCAAGCGTTGATTGGGCAAATGGGCCTTACTTTGTAAAAACAGAAACAGATGTGGCAGGTGGAACAAATTATTCGTTAACAACTACAAGCCAGTTGTTGAGTGTGCCGTATGCTTTGTATGCTGCAAATAGCCAACCTGGGCCGAAAGGGGAAAAGGGAGAAAAGGGAGATTCAGGAACACAAGGTTTAACAGGTGCAAATGGTTTACCGGGAACAGCAGGTTCTAAAGGAGATGTTGGTACCAAAGGAGATAAAGGATTTACAGGAGATCAAGGTTTAAAAGGAGACCAAGGTGTGCAAGGAGATAAAGGATTAACAGGAGATCAAGGTTTAAAAGGAGACCAAGGTATTCAAGGAGATAAAGGATTAAAAGGAGATCAAGGTTTAAAAGGAGACCAAGGATTAAAAGGGGATGTTGGTACCAAAGGAGATAAAGGAGAGATTGGTACTACTGGACCAGTAGGAAATGGATTTAGTAATGGAACTGCCACAAACCAAATTATGTATTGGAATGGAAACGCATGGGTTACATTAAATCCAGGGACAAATGATCAATTTTTAACAATTTCGAATGGAAATTTAATTTGGACTTTGATACCAGGATATGCTAAAAGCATAACCGATATAGATGGTAATCTTTATAAAACCGTGAACATAGGCAACCAACAATGGATGGCGGAGAACTTAAAAGTAACGAATTACAATGATGGTACTTCTATACTAAACATTACGGATAATACATTATGGCAAAATAATACCACAGGAGCATGGTCTTATTATAACAACGATGCAGCCAATAATACCAAATACGGTAAACTATACAATTGGTATGCTGTAAGCCCAACTATGAATGGCAATAAAAATGTTTGCCCAACAGGATGGCATGTACCTACAGACGCTGAATGGATCGTTTTAACGGATTATTTAGTAGGAACAACTGTAGCAGGAGGTAAAATGAAGGAAGCAGGCACAACAAGCTGGAATAGCCCAAATACAGACGCTGCGAATACGTCATTATTTACAGGTCTTCCGGGCGGTTACCGCTACTACGAGGGGAATTACTACAGCATTGGCAGCAACGGTAACTGGTGGAGTTCTACAGAGCCCGGTGCAAGCGATGCTTGGTTCTGCGGCTTGTACGACTTCGATGGCAGTGCAAGAATAGACTACATCAATAAGCCTAATGGGTTGTCTGTTAGGTGCCTCAGGGATTAAAATGATTATTGATGTTGGATGTTTGATTTTTAATTGATTGACAATTGAAAATTAATATTGTGTAATAATGGGTTATGAATTTTTCGTAACCCATTTTTATTTCATTATGTAAGTATTATTACCTTGTATTTTAAAAAGGTTTATTGAAAATATCTGATTAATAGATGATTACACTTTTTTCGTTAAGTATAAAGCCTTATCAGCTAAGAAAAGCTGCATATATTACCGATAAAATGAATTGTCACTCGTGGTATGTGCAACAATTTTCACATTATCTATGGGTAAAAACATCTTCTGAAGTGTCTAAATCTATCTTACAAGATGCTATACGTGAGTTAATTGATATAAATACTCCTTTTTTTCAAGTACAAGTAGAATCGTTGAGTAATACACAGTTAAACTTATTAAAAGCGGTAGCATCTGGTGAAAAACAAATTACAAGTGTACGCGCGATGCAAGATTTTAAATTAGGAACGTCTAATAACATTATAAAAAACCGTGAGATTTTAATTAAAAAAGATATTTTGCAATTTTCTCAAGGAAATTTTGAGTGGTTAGATCCTGTTTTTTTAATATGGTTCTTAAAGTTTTTAGTTTAATAGACTAATTTATAATTATTTATAATATTACCATTTGGTAACTTACTATTTAGTAATATACTTATTAGTGAGTTCACTTTTAATTGCAAATCCAGCGGATTCTGAAACACTTGCTTTTTCATACTTTATATTACTTTAAGAAAAAAGCATCTATAAATTTGGCTTGAGTAAACTAATTAGTTAACTTTGTTATTGTGGAGAGAGAAATTATTTTTTTCGGAGACAATGTAATCGACTTTTATAAATCTCAGGATTCAAAAGTACAGTTGAAAATTGAATATGTTTTGGATCTAGTCCGATTTGAAAGACAAGTTCCAATCAAGTTCTTTAAGAAACTAGAAAGTACGAATGGAATTTATGAAGTGAGAGTTATTACATCACAAAAGAGTATTCGAATCTTATGTTTTCAGGATGAGGGGACATTGGTTGTTTTGACGAACGCTTTCGTTAAGAAAACACAAAAGACTCCTAAAAATGAAATCAGAATCGCAGAGTTTTTAAAAACGGAATATTTAAAACAGAAAGAAGATGAAAAACGTTAAAACATTTGATAAACTCCTTGACGAGAAATACGGAAAAAAAGGAAGTGCAGAAAGAGATCAGTTTGATGCAGATTCTCTTGCTTTTAGATTAGGTAGCATGCTAAAAGAAGCGCGCGTTGAGGCGAACTTGACACAAGAAGAACTTGCAGAAAAAACGGGCACGAAAAAAAGTTATATTTCAAGGATTGAGCGTGGCTTAAGTGATATTCAAATTTCCACTTATTACAAATTGATTGAACTTGGTTTAGGCAAACATCTAAACATTTCAATAGGATAAAAAGGCTTTTAACAAAAGCAATCTAAAAAAAACTCGAAATACTGTTTTTTTAAGTACATTCATGTGTTGTTTTGGTAAAAATACTAAACCGGTTTTTCAATTATCAAATACTCAAAGCTCCTTCCTTTAATGAACAAGGAGAAATTATCGTACGAGTAATACCTAATTTCTCAATAACCCATTTTACTTTGACAGCTGCAATAGGAGCCATTTTTTTACGAATTGGGATTATAAATTTATTTTGATCTCTTTCTTCTTGTGTAGAAGTAATAATTGAATTAATTGTGGAATTCAATTCTTCCATTGGTACTTCAATTGATTGAATTAATTCAGGAAAAGGTATATTGTGTATTAATTCATAAAAAGTTTCGAAACTTCCAGATGCCCCAATTAATAAATCAGCCGATTTCCCATCAAAAAAACCATTTGCTTTTTCATCTAACCAATTTGTAATAATATTTATATCATTAGGGGTAAGGGGATCGTTTAATTTTAACTCTTGATAGATTCGCGATACACCAATATTCATACTTACAACATCTGTCATACCATTCTTATCAGCGAAAATGAATTCAGTACTTCCACCGCCAATATCCATAATCACTCCTGGACTTTCAAAATCATAAGACCATTTAACACCTTTGTAAATCAATTCAGCTTCTTTTTCTCCAGATATAATAGTAACAATTATTCCAAGTTCAGAGTTGATTTGATTAACGAACTCAGAAGAATTTTTGGCTCCACGAAGTGCAGAAGTTCCAAAAGCATTGATAATTTTTACTTTATTTTGATTACAAACATTTTTAAAATGTCTAAGTGTTGTTAATCCTCTTTCAAAAGCATCATTTGAAATAATATTTTTATTAATTCCCCCCATACCAAGAGATACACCTTCTTTCTCTGAGTGAATAATTGAAAAACCATTAGAATTTACATCCGCTATCAATAAATTGAAAGTATTTGTCCCTAAATCTATTACAGCTTTTCTCATATTTAAAGATATGAATTAATAAATATGATAACGATTAAATAGAATAAATTATTGTAATAAACTATTCAACCTCAACCTCAATCTCAACGTCAATACCTCATCCAACGAAACAAATGTTTCAATCTTACTCTGTGTCCGAATTGTAAAATACCATTTGCATAAATTCTACCAGCTATACTTAATACTGCAAGCGATGAAAGTAGTAATAGTAAAAGAGATAAAAATAATTCATAGAAATGGCCGATAGGATAACCTTGCGAAAGCTTTACCATCACAACAACAGGTGAAGTAAAAGGTAAATAGTGAAATAAAGTTGATAATGAACTTTCTGGGTATTGCAAAGCAAAATAACCACTATAAAGAGCAAAACAAAGCATGAAAATTAGCGGTAACACAAATTGTTGACCATCGCTTTCAGAACCAGAAGAAGCACCAATTGAAGCGAAAAGTGTACCATAGAAGAAATACCCAACAATGAAAAATAGAATGAAATAACCAGTCATAAAGGTGAAGTTTATTCTTTCGTACACTAATTCCACAAATTCATTGTATTCACGCGCAGAGAAAAATTGTTCCTGACTTGTCTGAGCCAAAACCTCATTTGATAACTGAGGAATATTCATATTTGAAGCATCAAGTAAATTCGGAAATAAGTTTTCACGCATTAAATAAAGACCCAATCCGATGAAAATAACCCAGATTATAAACTGAAAAAAAGCAGCTAAACCGATACCAATTATTTTACCCAACATCAACTGTTTAGGATTCACACAACCCAATAATACCTCAACAATACGGTTGCTCTTTTCACGAGAAACACTTCTTAAAATTGTCATTCCAAATAAGAAGATAAAAATGAAAATAACTGTTCCGTAAAATAATCCTACCCATCCTCTTAAATCTGAAGATTTATCATTGGGGTCATAAACATTCCTAAAACCAAGAGTTAAAGGTTGTTTTATTTTTCTAAATTCAGAAATTGAAAATTTGGTAAATTCTTTGACTAAAACCTCTTCCAATCTTCTTTCAGCTTGGTATTGAATTCGCGTTTGCATTCTCATAGAAGGTTTTTCACGGAAAAAGACGTAAGCAGTTTTATTTGAAAGTATTTTTTCATTGATTTCTAAAAGAGCATCAAACTCTTGAAATCTTTTTCCCTTTTCAAATTCTTCAATTTCTAGATAACCATCAGCAAAAGAATAGGAAACAGCATCATCTTCTCGAGATAATATCTTATTCTCCATAATTCCTGCAGGATCAGCAATTAAAACATTCCAATGTTGCTTGGTTTGACCTCCAAGTGCGAATAACATGTAAATCAACCCAATAACTGAAAGTGGACCTAAAATTGAAAGCATTAAAAATGAACGTGCACTAATTCGTTCTTTCCACTCTCTAAGTGCTATTAACCAACTATTTCTCATTTTTCAATTCTACTTTAGGTTGAACTAAATCAATGAATATTTCTTGCATTGAAGGTAAAACTTCCCAAACTGCTTCCATTTTAATTTGTCCGATTAATACTTTTAATAAATCATCAAATCGATTTTCACCTCGCATTTTTACGCGAACAATAAATTTATCATCGCCTAATATTTCTTTATCAACAATTTCAAAACCAGTCCATAATGCATTTACAAAAGCAATCATACTACCTCGAAACTTAATAGCGTATTCTCCTTTTTTTCGTTCCTCTTGAAGTGTTGAAATCTTACCATCAATTATCTTTTTGGACTCATGAATAAGCGCAACACGATCACATATCGCCTCGACACTTTCCATATTATGAGAAGATAGGATAATAGTTTTACCTTTTGATTTCATTTCAATCAGTTCTTGCTTTATCAATTCTACATTGATAGGGTCAAATCCACTAAAAGGTTCATCTAAAATTAAAAGTTGTGGTTCATGTAAAACGGTACAGATAAATTGAACTTTTTGAGCCATTCCCTTTGATAGCTCTTCGATTCGTTTATTTCTCCAATCTTGTATATTGAATTTTTCTAGCCAATAATTCAATTTTAATTTGACATCAGCTTTTGATAGACCTCGTAATTGACCTAAAAATAAAGCATGATTTTCAACAGTCATACTTTTGTATAATCCTCTTTCTTCAGGTAAATAACCAATTTCAGAAAGATGTTTGTGGGTCATTAAGTCCCCATTGAATCGAATTGAGCCTTTATCTGATTCTACAATTTTATTAATTATTCGAATTAAAGTTGTTTTACCAGCACCATTTGGTCCTAATAATCCGAATATTTCACCTTGATTTATTGTCAAAGACACATCATCTAATGCTAATTTTCGATAAAACGACTTCGATATTTTTTGAATTTCTAACATTTTATTTAAGATGAAAGATTTAAAGATAAAAGAGTAAAAGACTTAAAAATATCTAAAAAAAATGTGATTTAATTTTCAGAATCAGTCTTTATATCTTTTGTCTTATGGTCTTGATTCTAATAATATAAATTTCGCAATTGATTCAATATGTCCAGTGTGAGGGAATTGATCAACGAAAGATAACTTATCTAATTTATATCCAGCATTTAATAACGTTTCAGTATCTCTTGCTTGTGTAGAAGGATTACAAGAAATGTAAACAATATTTTTAGCTCCTAATTCTATTACTTTTAATAAAGTCTTAGGAGCAATACCCGCTCTAGGAGGATCTAATATAATAGTTCCAATTTTACCTTGATAATCAGGGAATTCTTTTAAGAATTTACCGACGTCAGCAGCGAAAAAATCAATATTACTAATGTTATTTCTTTTAGCATTTTTACGAGCATCTTGAATAGCTTCTTCAACAATATCTACCCCAATGATTTTAACATCATTTTTTCTTGTAGTTAAAATTTGTCCAATTGTACCAGTTCCACAGAATAAATCCATAACAACTTCACTTGAATTTATTTCTCCTTCAAAAACATAATCTAGAGCTTTATTATATAGTCTTTCGGCACATTTAGGATTAGTTTGAAAAAAACTTTCCATACTAATCTCAAATGAAAGTCCTACAATTTTTTCTACCACTTTATCTTCTCCATAAAGTAATCGAATCGAACCATTTTCTATTTTAGCTCTATCTGCAACATTGTCATTTATTGTGTGTTGAAAACCAGCCAAACGATTACCTAATTTTACTTGTAAAAATTGAGAAAATGCTTCAGCATCAAATTGTTCAACTCCTTCTGATGAAGTTACAAGATTTAATAATAATTGGTCTTGGAAAAATGATTTTCTTACAACAATATGTCTGAAAAAACCAGTTTTTTGAGGTGGATGCCAAGCTGGTAATTCGGTCGATTTTAAAAAGTTACGTATATCTATTAGGATTGTTTCCCATTGTTGGTCAAATAAACCACTTGGCTTATCCAAACTTTCAACTTTCCACCAAGTTCCTCTTCTTTTAAAACCTAATGCAAATGCATCGTCAATTTCTTCTCCCGTTGAGGGAACATGCTCTATGGATGAAAAACTATATTCCATCTTGTTTCGATAGAAAAAATGATCAGGCGAAGAGATAAATTCGTCAAATACATCCTCAACATTACTAATTTTTCCAATACGTTTGAAAAGTTCAAGAGTTGTCTCTTTTTTTGCTTTTTCTTGAAGATGAATAGGAACATATATATATGGCCCACCCGAAATTTCTTGAAAATCACTTAAAACTTCTAGTTCTGAACGTTCTATAATATCAATTAACTTAGCTTCAGCAAACTTTTTTTTCTTTTTTTCAATTCTAGCTCTAATTTTTTGACCTGGAAATGAATTATCGACAAAAACGATATAAAAACCTTCCTCTGTTGTTACTTTTGCAATCCCTCTTCCTCCAAAAGAATAATCAGTAATAGTTAATTCAACAACTTCTCCTCTATGAAACACAGATATATATATTTAAGTATTGTTATTAATTTTCTCTGTCAATGATGTCTTGAATCGTTTTATTTTCTAAAATATTCAAAGTTTCATCCCTAACTTCTTCCATTACGAATCTTAATCCACATGCATTTTCGTCGACACACTCATCACAAATTTCATAGTAATTTTTACTAGCACAAGGTAATAAAGCAATAGGACCATTAAAAAGACGTATAATAGTTGAAAGTGGAATTTCTGACGGTTTTTTTCTTATAAAATAGCCGCCACCTTTTCCCATTTTAGACCCTAAGACACCGTGTTTTTTCAAGTCTAAAAGTATGGTTTCTAAGAATTTGCGAGGTATATTAGCTTCTCTAGCAACCTCTACTATTAAAGTAGGTTGTGTAGGATCTTTCTTACAAAGGTATGTAAGTGCATGAATTGCATATTTGGTTTTTTTAGAGAGCATATTTTTAATCTTTTAATCCAAATATTATAGTTCTGTAAATCAATTTAATCCTCTAATAATTCCTTTATCAGAAGTTTCAATAAATTTTAAAATATTTTTTCTTATTTCAGAATCTGGTAAAGTTTCTAAGATTGCTGTAATACCTTTAGAAACGTTATTGTTTTGAACATAAAGTATTCTATAAATATCTTCAATTTCTCTTACTTGCTCATCCGTAAATCCTCTTCTACGTATACCTACAGAATTTACTCCTGCATAGGTTAAAGGTTCTCTTGCAGCCTTAATGTAAGGTGGAATATCTTTACGTATTAATGAAGCTCCTCCTATAAAAGAATGTGCTCCAATATGTACAAATTGTTGAGCAACAACAGTACCTTCTAAAATTGCAAAATCATCTATTGTAACATGACCTGAAATTCCTACGTAACTTGCAAGAATAACATTATCTCCAATTAAACAATCGTGTGCTATATGCACATAAGTCATTAAAAGACAATTTGAACCAATTTTAGTGGTTAATCTATCTTTTGTACCTCTGTGAATTGTAACACATTCTCTAATTGTTGTATTATTTCCAATTTCAACAGTTGTATATTCACCATCAAATTTTAAATCCTGAGGAACTACACCAATTACAGCACCTGGAAAAATTTCACAATCTTCACCAATTCTTGTACCTGGATATATTGAAACATTTGAATGTATTTTTGTTCTAGCTCCAATAACAACATCTTCATGAATAGTTGTAAATGGACCAATAAATACATCGTTACCAATTGTTGACTCTGAAGAAATACTAGCTAATTTGCTTATCATATGTCTCAACTTTATCTTTAACTATTTGTGCAAGCATTTCTGCCTCCATTACTAATTGTCCATTAACATATGCTTTTCCACCCATTTCAACTAATCCTCTTCTAATAGGAGAAAGTAAAAATAATTCAAATACAAGTGTATCGCCTGGTACAACTTTAGCTTTAAATTTCACTTTATCTATTTTCATAAAATAAGTTGAATAAAGCGAAGGTTCTTCGACTTTACTTAAAGCATAAATACCACCTACTTGAGCCATCGCTTCTATTTGTAGAACTCCAGGAAAAACAGGGTTACCAGGGAAATGACCAGTGAAAATTGGCTCATTCATCGTTACATTTTTCACTCCAATAATAGAATCTTCT
Organism: Flavobacteriales bacterium; assembly: GCA_947380375.1. GTDB lineage: Bacteria > Bacteroidota > Bacteroidia > Flavobacteriales_D > Crocinitomicaceae > CAIUKX01. The sequence goes on along the minus strand of CANCQX010000011.1, from coordinate 15,200 downwards.
GTAATTTCCATTACTTTGTCTACCAATAAAAATGGGTAGCGGTGAGGTAACATTTTTTCAATATCATTTATATTGTATAACGGCTCTTTTGTTAAATCGAAGAATTTACCTGCTTTTTCTTTCGATTTGAAATGATCTTTTATAATTTTAGCAAATCTAACATTTCCTGAATGGCCTGGTCTAGCTGCTAATATGTGAGCTCTAATAGGTTTTCCAATTAATGCTAAATCACCAATTATATCTAATAATTTGTGACGTGCTGGTTCGTTTTCAAATTGTAATTTGGTAGTATTTAAAACACCTATACCATCCAATTTTATTTTTAAATCTTCTTTTCCTAATAATTTAGCCAATGAATCTAATTCTTCTTGTTTCACATCCGTTCTTTCAACTAAAACGATTGCATTATCAAGATTTCCTCCTTTGATCAAATTGTTTTTTGCAAGAAATTCTAATTCACGAAGAAATACAAAAGTTCTACATTTTGCGATTTCAGACTTAAAATCTGTAATCTTATATATACCAGCATGTTGTGTCCCTAGAACTGGAGAATTGTAATCCACCATAACTGTAACTCTGTATCCGGAATCGGGTATTGCTAAAAATTCAATTCCCTTTTCAGCATCTTCAAATTTTAAAATTTCGTCTAATTCAAGATAAACTCTGTCTGCATCTTGTTCTAAATAACCTACTGTTTCAAATGCATTTACAAAAAGTAGAGAGCTTCCATCCATAATTGGAATTTCTGGACCATCAATTTTAATTAATGCATTATCAACTTGCATTCCATAAAGTGCTGCTAAAACATGCTCCGTTGTATAAACTCTTGCACCTTTAGATTCTAATGTTGTACCTCTGTCAGTTGCAACAACTAAATCAACATCAGCATTTATTATTGGTTGACCTTCAAGGTCAATTCGTTGAAATTTATACCCGTGATTAATCGGTGCAGGACAAATTTCTATATTTACTAATTCCCCTGTGTGAAGTCCTATTCCTTTTAATAAAACTGACTCATTTAACGTGCGTTGCTTTTCAGCCATTCTATATTTTTATGTTAGTTAATTCTTTTATTTTATTCTCTATTTCTTGAAGTCTCTTCAATATTTGAGGTAATTTTCTAAATCCAAAATAAGATTTTTTAAAGTCTTCTAATGGTATGCCTGGTGATCCCATTAGTGTGTCTGCCTTACGAACAGTGTTTGGTATTCCAGATTGAGCAACAATTTTAGTACCATCCGCAATATGAATATGACCACTTATTCCTGCCTGCCCTCCAATCATTACATTTTCTCCAATTTTAGCAGATCCAGCAACACCTACTTGAGCAGCCATTACAGTATTTTTACCAATCTCAACATTATGAGCTACTTGAACTAAATTGTCTAGTTTTACACCTTTACGGATAACTGTTGAACCCATAGTTGCTCTATCAATTGTGCAATTTGAGCCAATTTCAACATTGTCTTCAATTACAACATTCCCAATTTGAGGAATCTTTTGAAATTCACCATTTTCATTTGGTGCGAAGCCAAATCCATCAGCACCTATGATTGTGCCTGCGTGAATTGTGCAGCTATTTCCTAGAATACAATCTGCATAAACAGTAGCTCCAGGATGTAAAACACAATTGTCACCAATAATTACATTTTCTCCAATATAAACATGAGGATAGATAACAACATTATCTCCTATTTTTGAACCATCACCAATGTAACCATAAGCTCCAAGATACAAATCAGAACCAATAGTTGCCGTTTCTGAAATAAAAGAAGGAGATTCTATTTTAGGTTCTTTTTTTCGCATTTGATCGTAAAACTCTAATAATTTTGCGAAACAAGAATACGCATCTTCAACTTTTACAAGTGTTAAGTTAGTAGGTAATTCCTTTATAGGAGAGAAAGTATTATTAACAATACATATAGATGCACCAGTAGTGTATATATATTCTTCGTATTTTGGATTTGATAAAAATGAAAGCGTACCTTCTGTACCTTCTTCTATTTTAGACAATCCTTTTACAGTAATTTCCGTATTTCCTACGACTTCACCATTTAAAATACCTGCAATTTGTTCAGCTGAAAACTCCATACTTCAAAATTAAAAAAAACTCAACTTCAAACTCTATTTACATTATAGAATTATCAACAATTAGTTATTAGCAAAGTTATTTGCATTCACTTTTAAAAGGTAACACAAAGTTTGTGATATTGAGCTTGTTTTTATACCAAATAACATTACTTCCAATCTCTCTTCCTTTTTTATCTATGAATGTAAGATAATGTTCCGGTTTAGGAGTTGTTAATAAGTGTGATTTTGAGAAGTCAATTCTTCCTGATTTTTTTAAATTTTTTAATATTTCTTTTGAACTTATTAATTGTAAAGCTGCTTGTTGACAAGTTACATTAGCACTAGAATCAGGAAAAACTAAATTGTTATCACTTGGGAAATAGATTAAATCACCAAATCCTTCTGTAGTATTTTTTATTTTTTTTACATTTCTTTCGGTGAAATGAATTTCGGAAATAAAACTTTCAGTAGCTAATGTAAAAAAGAATTTAACTTTTCCTTTGGAAGGAATTTCTTTCTCAACAACATAAACTTTTGGATTCCCAGTTTTTTTACTCTCTTTAAACAATACTTCTCCATCATTCAAAACAAGTGTTAAATCCTTTTTTGTTAATCCAAATTTATTCATTTGTTTTGCTTCACTTTCTGGTAAAACTAAGACGCGATCTAAAATGCTGTTTTTAACTCGATTATCTGGAAGCCAACTACACCCTCTATTTTGAAAAAAGAAAATGACAAATATTAATCCAACTCCAAATCCTATTCCGTAATATTTTAATCTGTGAAAAATTGAGTCCATTTTATTGTTTTTTGAAGTGTAAAGATAAGTGTTTTAGACTTTAGATTTTTAGAAGTTAGATATTAGACGTTATATTTTTAGATATTAGACATAGACATTAAATTTTTAGACTTTATGCTCTGCGTTTATAAAATGTAAAAAGACGTATAAGTTTAACTTACACGTCTTATTTATTGTTAGTTTTTCAGAGTCTAATGTCTATAATCTAAAAATCTAATATCTCAAAAAATTAATTTAAAATAGCATCCAATTTTGATGCTAATTGCGCTTTTGGAACCGCTCCTACAGATTTGTCAGCAACTTCTCCATTTTTAATGAAAAGAATAGTTGGGATATTTCTAACTCCAAATTTTGCTGAGATACCTGGGTTTTCGTCAACATTTACTTTTCCTACGATAGCTCTTCCTTCGTATTCGTTGTATAATTCATCAACAACAGGTCCTACCATTCTACATGGTCCACACCATTCTGCCCAAAAATCAACCAAAACTGGAATTTTAGAATTTAATACTACTTCTTCGAAGTTTGCGTCTGTTATTTCAACTGCCATGATTTTTATTTTTAAAGTTATTATTTCTTATTGATAATGCAAAATTAAATATTTCAACTATGATATCAATTATTTTGCCAAGTAAATAAAGTATGTCAATTTGACAATTTAATTTTCAATGGTAAATCGCTTCATTGTTTTTTGATTTTCGGTTTTCAATTGATAGAAATAAGTTCCATTCGGAATAGTTTCAGTGTTAAAACGTATAATATGACCACCATCAGCTACATTTTTACTCTGAATAATTGAATGATTTGAAAGGTCATCGTTTAGCAATTCAAGAGTTATGTCTCTTTTAGAATTAGTTGTAAAATAAAATTCTATTTCACCTTTTGCAGGATGGGTTTCAAGGCCGTAAAGCACGCAGAAGTCTTCAGAAGATGGTGAACCTTTCCCAAAGTGTGTTAAAAGTTTTCTATAGGCAATTGTCATTAATAATACTGCCAAGGAAACACATAGTGCACCTAATAAAACTCTACCTATTGTAAATCCCATTAATACTATCATAATGCCATCAAACCTTTAATTTTTGTTGCTTCTTCGTATTTTTTTATGATAGAATCTACGTCTAACATTAATTCTTTTGCAGTTATACTGACAAATTTACCAGAACTAGATTCGTGCATTGATATATCGCTTGAATCATTAAATAATTCCATTGTTAAAGCTATTTTTTCTGAAGAGTTTGGAATTATGAATTTGAACATGTACACGTTTGGCCATTCTTCTAATTCTAATTGTGTTCGAAGGCTTGAATATGGATCTGTCATTTAATTGTATATGTTTTTAAGTATAAAGATAATCGTTTAGCTTCGTTTATTAATAAATCAGGTGAAATGTTTTTCATTGTATTTAAATCATTAAAGGTGTTTCCACCAAGTGTGTTAAATTCTTTAATTGCTTTTAAAATTAACATTGGGTCAGGTTCTTTCGAAATTAATACTTCATAATCAGGTAATTTTTTTAAAACTGACCAATTTTCAGCATATTCTTTTTCAAGCTGAATTAATTGATGAATATAATTGTTAATTTCTATTGCATTATTGCTTTTGTTTAGCTTGCTTTTTAAATCAATTTTTAATTTTTGATAATAATTAAAGCATTCTAAAATGTTTTCTTTTTGTTGGTATTCTAGATTGGAAAATGAAGTTGATTTAATAATTTCTCCACCTAATAAAATAAAAGCATCATGCATTTGATTCATTTTCTTAGCTTTCGCTCTAAATACTTTTTCAATTGGGTATTTAGTTAAAAAATAGGTTTTATATTCAAAAAGATATTCTTCGTAAAGATCTATTATTTCATCCTCACCATTAAGATGGAAAAACAAAAGAGCTTCATTTTTAGTCATTTTATCAATGTTTTGGTGTGTAATTACGGTGGTTTTTTCTCATTTTAATATTCATAAATTCCACTACTAATGCAAATATCATAGCAATGTAAATGTAGTTTTTATCAATTTCTAATTCAAATGCTTCCCCTATTAATACAACACCTATCATTACTAAAAAACCAAGTGCTATCATTTTAATAGAAGGTCTATTATTGATGAAATCACTTACTTGTTTTGCGAAAATTAGCATAATAATCATAGATATAATTACGGCTAAATATATTATAATCATTGGGTCGGCGTGTAATTCCTTTTTTATATCAGTAGTTAATCCAATAGCTGTTATTATTGAATCAAAACTAAAAACGATATCAATCATCACGATTTGAATAATAACAGCTTTTAAATTGTCTTTTCCTTTTTTATCTTCTCCTTGGTGCCCTCTCATATTTTCTAACATTTCTTGCCCACTTTTATAGACTAAAAAGATACCACCTACAAGCAAAACGAGAGAATGACCACTAAAAAAGTGCAAACCTTTAAATGTAAATAACGATTGAGTTAAACTCATCATCCAAGATGCAATTGTTAGTAAAAATAGACGTACAATTAAAGCTAATGCTAAACCAATTCTACGAGCATATTTTTGATTTTTAGGATGTAATTTGTCAGTTATAATAGATATAAAAATAATGTTATCAATTCCAAGTACTATTTCTAAAAAAGTAAGTAGAAGAAGATATAATAATCCATGACCTGTTGTTAAAACTGTAAAATCCATTAATGATATTTGTTTAATTTTAATGGTAAAAGTAATAAAAGTTTGTAAAATTTTTCGTTTTTTTAAAGTTAGATTATAGTCTTCTTGATTGTAAGTGTGTTTAAATAAAAAAGAATTTTGGCTCCTATAGAATTCACAAGTTAAAAAAGACTACTTTAAATTTAACCTTATTGCTTCTTTTTTCAGTCAAAAAAAGATATTCAACTTCAAATATTATAATTACTTTTGCTTAACATTATAGATTTTATGGAAAGCACTTTGAACCAAGAAGCAACTTTAGAACAAGCGGTAGAGCTTGGATTACGTCCCGACGAATTTGAAATGATTAAAGGGATTTTAGGACGTACACCTAATTTCACTGAAACGAGTGTTTACTCGGTGATGTGGTCAGAACATTGTTCTTATAAAAACTCTATCTATTGGTTGAAACAACTACCAAAAGAAGGTCCTCATATGTTAGTGAAAGCAGGTGAAGAAAATGCTGGGATGGTAGATATTGGTGGAGGTTTAGGTTGTGTTTTTAAAATAGAATCTCATAATCACCCAAGTGCTTTAGAACCATATCAAGGTGCTGCTACTGGAGTTGGAGGTATCAATCGTGATATTTTTACGATGGGTGCTCGACCAATTGCACAATTAAATTCGTTGCGTTTCGGTAATATTGAATTAGACCGAACAAAATGGTTGGTTAAAGGAGTAGTAAAAGGAATTGGGGATTATGGTAATGCTTTCGGTATTCCAATAGTTGGAGGAGAAGTTTTCTTTGATGATTCCTATAATACAAATCCATTGGTGAATGCTTTTTCTGCAGGTGTAATGGATTCTAAAAAAATTATTTCAGCAAAAGCGAAAGGTCCTGGTAATCCTGTATTTATTGTTGGTTCTGCAACTGGTAAAGATGGTATTGCTGGAGCAGCATTTGCTTCAAAAGATATGACTGAAGAGTCTGCAGGAGATTTACCTTCTGTACAAGTTGGTGATCCTTTCATGGAAAAATTACTTTTAGAAGCTACAATGGAACTATTAACAACTGATGCAGTTGTTGGTATGCAAGATATGGGAGCTGCTGGTATTACTTGTTCAACATGCGAAATGAGTGCAGGGGGAAACGTAGGTATGGACATTCAATTAGACAAAGTACCTACTCGTCAGGAGAACATGTTGCCTTATGAAATTCTACTTTCTGAATCACAAGAACGAATGTTAGTTGTTGTGAAAAAAGGGGAGGAAGCTGTTGTAAAAGCAATTTTTGATAAATGGGATTTACATGCTGAAGAAATCGGTGTTGTTACTGATTCTTCTCAAGTTCGTTACTTTATGAACGGAGAATTAGTTGGAGATGTGCCTGCTGAATCTCTAGTTTTAGGTGGTGGTGCTCCTCAATATCAAAGAGAATATTCAGAACCAGCATATTACCAAGAATTTAAAAAGTTTACTATTGACGATGTTGAACAACCAGAAGATTTAAAAGAAGTTGCATTCTTTCTTTTACAACATCCAAATATAGCTTCTAAACGTTGGGTTTATGAGCAATATGATTCAATGGTTGGAACTAAAAATATGACTACAAATCGTCCTTCTGATGCTGCAATTGTAAACGTAAAAGGTACAAATAAAGCGATTGCAATGACGGTTGATTGTAATTCAAGATATGTAAACGCTGACCCTGAGGTAGGTACTATGATTGCTGTTTCTGAAGCTGCTCGTAATATTGTTTGTTCAGGAGGTGTTCCAAGTGCTATCACGAATTGTTTAAATTTTGGAAACCCTTATAATCCTGAATCTTTCTGGCAATTTGTAGGAGCTATTAAAGGTATGTCAACTGCTTGTTTGAAATTTGAAACTCCAGTTACTGGTGGAAATGTTTCTTTTTACAATCAAACATCTACTAATGGTGTTGAAACTCCTGTTTTTCCAACACCTACTATAGGTATGATTGGACTTTTAGAAGATAAAAGCAGAGCTATGTCTTTAGATTTCAAACAAAAAGGTGATTTAATTTTCATTATTGGTGAATCTCATAATGATATTTCTTCATCAGAATATTTAGCGTCTTACCACGGAATTAAAGCTTCTCCAGCTCCATATTTTGATTTAGAGAAAGAATATACAATGCAAGATACAGTAAAAGGGTTGATTCAAAATGAATTGATTAATGCTGCTCATGATATTTCTGACGGAGGTTTATTTATTTCTTTAACAGAAATGGCTATGCCAAGAGAACTTGGTTTTGACATAGTTACAGATGCTGAAATTAGAGAAGATGCATTCTTATTTGGTGAAGCACAAGGTAGAGTTATTGTATCAGTAAGTGAAGATACAGAAGAAGATTTTATTGAATTTATGATAGGTTCAAATGTGAATTTTACTTTATTAGGTCACGTGACAAAAGGTAAAATGATGGTTGATGATGAACATTTTGGATTTATTGCAGAAGCTAAAGAATTATTCAATAATGCTTTAGGTAAGAAATTAGAGAAATAGTGTCGATTAAAGACTTTAAGATTCAAGAAAAAAGACTTTTAAATGGTCTTAAAATCTTACATCTTATTGTCTTGTATCTCAATTAAAAAAATATGGAATATAATACAACACGTCCGAAATTGATGTTGCCAGAATACGGTAGAAATGTTCAAAATATGATTGTTCATGCAATGGAAGTTGAGGACAGAACTGAACGTAATCGTGCTGCTCAAGCTATTATAGAAGTGATGGGACAATTGAATCCTCACTTAAGAGATGTTGATGATTATCGCCATAAATTATGGACTCATTTATTTGTAATGTCTGATTTTCAATTAGATGTAGATTCTCCTTATGAATTACCAAAACGTGAAGAGTTAACATCTAAACCAGAACGTGTAGAATATCCTTCTAGTAAAATTCGTTTTGGTCACTATGGAAAATATACTCAGAAAATATTGGAAGATGCATCAAAAATTGTTGATGACAAAGAAAAAAAATATTTAACTAGAACAATGGCAAACTTTATGAAAAAGCAATTTCTTGTTTTTAATAACGATGCTGTTGAGAATAATGTGATTGCAAATCAAATGTCTGAATTATCTAAAAAAGAGTTGATTTTAGATAATCCAGAGGATTTGTTATCTACAAATGTTATTTTGAAATCATATGGTATTCAGCCAAATCAAAATAAAAATAACGCAAAAAAACAACAAGCACAACAACCAAAAAAGAAATTTAAAAAACAATAAATCATGGCGTCTTTTGAAATTTATGGTGGTAAACCTCTCAAAGGTGAATTGATTCCCCAAGGAGCAAAAAATGAAGCATTACAGATATTATGTGCTGTTTTATTAACTCCTGATCAAGTCACAATTTCCAATATACCTGACATTATTGATGTAAACAAGTTGATTAGTTTACTTCAAACAATGGGTGTTAAAATTGAGAAAGTTGAGAAAGGAACATACATATTTCAAGCGAAAGATATAGATTTACCTTATTTAGAATCAGATGATTTTAAGAAAAGAGCAGGTTCTTTAAGAGGTTCAATAATGATTGTTGGTCCTTTGTTGGCGCGTTTCGGAAGAGGTTTTATTCCAAAACCTGGAGGAGATAAAATTGGCCGAAGAAGATTAGATACTCATTTTGAGGGATTTGTGAAATTAGGCGCTGTTTTTAATTATGATTCAGGTGAACATTTTTATTCTGTTGATGCAAAAAAATTAACTGGAACTTATATTCATCTTGATGAAGCTTCTGTAACTGGAACAGCAAATATTTTGATGGCTGCAGTATTGGCAGAAGGAGAAACAACAATTTATAATGCAGCTTGTGAACCTTATTTACAGCAACTTTGTAAAATGTTGAATTCTATGGGAGCAAATATCAGTGGTATTGCTTCAAATATGTTAATCATTCAAGGTGTGAAAGAATTAAAAGGTTGTTACCATAGAATTCTTCCAGATATGATTGAAATAGGTAGTTTCATTGGTTTAGCTGCAATGACTAAGTCCGAAATTACAATCAAAGATGTAAGTTGGGATAATTTGGGAATAATTCCAGATGTTTTTAGAAAATTAGGAATAAAATTGGAGCGAAGAGGAGATGATATTTATGTTCCTGCTCAAGATTCATATGAAATAGATACATTTATTGATGGTTCTATTTTGACAATTTCAGATGCTCCTTGGCCTGGATTTACTCCTGATTTATTATCAATAATTTTAGTAGTTGCCACTCAAGCAAAAGGTAGTGTTTTAATTCATCAAAAAATGTTCGAATCACGTTTGTTTTTTGTCGATAAATTAATAGATATGGGGGCTCAAATTATTTTGTGTGATCCACATAGAGCTACAGTAATTGGTATGAATAATGAGCATACTTTGAAAGGTATATCAATGACTTCTCCAGACATTAGAGCTGGAGTTTCTTTATTAATTGCGGCATTATCTGCTAAAGGAAAAAGTATTATTCACAATATCGAACAAATTGATAGAGGTTATCAAGACATCGATATTCGATTGAATAATTTAGGGGCAGATATTAGAAGAATTAAATAATTAAGGTTAAGAATAAGTTAAGATTGAACTTGAGATTGATTTTTGTAACCGATTTTTAAGATAATAAAGGCAATATAATAAATGAAATACATAGCATCATTTTTAATTTTAATTTGTTTTGCATTTACATCAAGTGTTTCATTGCAAAATGGAGAAATTTCACCTGAAATTGAATTAGTAAATCCTGCTGGAAAAATAATAAAATTATCTAGTTTAAAAGGTAAAATGGTACTAATCGATTTTTGGGCTTCTTGGTGTGGACCATGTCGTCAAGAAAATCCAAATGTTGTTGAGGCATTCGCTAAATACAATAAAATGAAATTTAAAAACGGGAAAGGTTTTGAGGTTTTTAGTGTTTCACTTGATAGATCTCAAGAACCTTGGGTAAAAGCAATTGCCGATGATAAATTAGTATGGAAAAATCACGCATTGGATAAAGATGGTATTGCTTCAAGAGCTTACGGAGCTAGTTCAATTCCTTTCGGTGTTTTGATTGACGGTGATCGAAAAATTATAGCAAAAGGTCAGCAATTAAGAGGTTTAGGATTACATATTGTTTTGGATGAATTAAAATTAAACTAGAAAAGCAAATACCGCTCTACCTGAAAATAGTTTAATTACTTAAAAAAAAGACAAGGAAAATGTAAAATTTTCAAAATTATTAATTTTAATAATTTCAATATTTTGTAGTTTTTGTTGATTAATTTAGAGCCTGATTTACTATTCTATTTTTGCTTTAGGATTAATTACAAGCCTACCTTTATTTTTCGTTCTAATAATAGTTACAGCAATTTTTTATCTAATTTTTATAAAAATCATTACATACTAATTCATACTCAAATAATTGGGATTTCATTAATTCCATTATTAATTCAATGGAGTATAGGTTCAATGAATCAATCTGGTTTTGCTTTAGCTTGGTCTTTTTTATCTCCAATAGCAGCATTAATTTTTTTAACTAAGCGTCAATCTTTTTATTGGATAGTAGTTTTTATCTTTATGTTGATATTTTCCATTGTTTTTGAGCCTAAATTATTAGGTTATGTAGTTCAAGTTTCAAATCAAACTAGAAAGTTGTTCTATATAATGAATATCTCTGCACCAGCATTTCTTACTTTTTTAGTTGCTAGATATTTTGTTAATGAACAAAAAAAACAAAACAACCAAAATCAAATACTAAACTCAATTACCAAAGCTAAAAATGATGAGATTATTGGTAGTATTGAGTATGCTAAACGTCTTCAAGAGTCTATTTTACCAACTAGACAAAGAAGGTTAAAATTATTTCCTGAAAGTTTTGTTTTTAATAGACCAAAAGATATAGTGTCTGGCGACTTTTTTTGGATGGAAGAGATGGACGATATAGTATACGTGGCTGTAGCAGATTGCACTGGTCATGGTGTACCTGGAGCAATGGTTTCTATAATATGTATGAATGCATTAGAAAGAGCTATTAAAGAATTTAAACTTATACAAACAGGAGAAATTCTTGATAAAGTAAGCGATTTAGTGGTGCAAACATTTATTAGAAGTAAAAAAAATGTAAAAGATGGTATGGATATATCATTACTCTCTATAAATAAAAAATCACGTCAAATTCAATGGAGTGGTGCTAATAATCCACTAATTTATTTTATTGATAATAAATTACACACTCTAAATCCTAATAGACAAGCTATTGGTTTTAATGTTGATAGGAAAATATTTACTTCTCATTCAATAGAATATAAAGATAATACTACTTTTTATTTATTTACAGATGGTTATCTAGATCAATTTGGTGGGGTAAAAGATAAAAAATATACTATAAAACAATTTAGACTTAAATTGACACAATCTGTTGAAAAGTCACCTAGATCACAAAAGGCTGCGTTAAATAGAGCTTTTGAAGATTGGAAGGGCAAAAATGAACAGGTGGATGATATTTGTATTCTAGGTTTGAAAATTTAATTTTTCAATTTTATACTAATCGTTGTTTGTTTTCCTTCATTTACTTTAAATGAAATTTCATCGAATTCAGGAGGACCAAATGTTCCAAATTTATTATTTGAAAACCCATAAGCTTCTGTAGGGTATCCAAATGCATTCCTACTTAATTTACCATTTTTATCATGATCGTGAATAACTGCTACACCATATGTTCCAACGGGGAAATTCGGAAAATTAATAATCATTTTATGACTTGTTACAGGAAGTACTCTTCCGTTAAATGCTTTTTCAGGATTAGGATAACCTTCTTTTTTAAAAATACCAATTCGAAGGTTACCTTTTTTTGCCACTGGAATAGATGTAACTTCTATTGAAAGAATAGTTTCATTTGTATTATTAAAAGAAGTTGTTACTAGTAACAAGTTCAATAATATGAAAGTTTTAATTAAAATTTTAGTCATCCTATTTTTTTATTTTCATAACTACAAAACACCTTAATTTTAAAGTGATTTGTAGTTTAAATTCTCAAAAATCTATTTTGGATGAAATTATAAATATAATTTCAGAATAATAATTATTTAAGACTGCTATTAATCAATTTTTAAAAAATGAAATAAGTTCATCGGCAGCTAACTTACCACTTATTAATGCAGGTGGCATTCCAGGACCTGGAACAGTCAGTTGTCCCGCATAAACCATATTTTTTAATTTTTTGTTATTTAATTTTGGTTTTAAGAATGCTGTTTGCATTAAAGTATTTGCTAAACCATAAGCATTACCTTTATAACTATGGTAATCTGAAATAAAATCATTTATGCAGTAGGATCTCTTATAGATAATATGTTCAGAAATGTTTTGATTGACCTGTTTCTCAAAACGTTCCATTATTATTTTGAAGTATTTTTCTCTTATTTCTTCTGTATCTTCTATATCTGGAGCAATTGGAATTAATACAAAAATATTTTCACATCCTTCAGGTGCAATTTTTTTATCAGTTTTTGAAGGATTGCAAACGTAAAATAATGGTTTTTTAGGCCATTTAGGATCGTTGTAAATTTCATTTGAATGATCATCTAAACTTTCATCAAAAAATAATGTATGGTGATCCAAATTAGGAATTAGCTTATTTATTCCTAAAAAGAAGATTAAAGAAGATGGGGCAAGAGTTCTTGTTTCCCAATATTTAGAGTCATAATTTCTAGAATTTTCAGGTAATAATTTTTCCATGTGATTGTAATCACCTGCTGCAACAATAGCATCAAAATTTATTTTTTCATTATTAACTATTATACTTGTTACCTTTTTGTTTTCTACATTTATTTTAGAAACTTCTGCATTTGTTTCAATTTTAACACCTAAATCGATAGCAACTTCTTCCATTGATTCAATTATTCTATACATTCCATTTTCAGGGTACCAAGTGCCTAAAAGCAATCCTGCATAGTTCATTAAACTATAAAGTGCTGGAGTGTTTTCTGGTGCTGAACCTAAGAATAGTACTGGGAAATCCATTAAGGCTGTTAGCCTATCATCAGTAAAATGGTTTCTTACGAATTTTTTAAAATTTGAAAATAAATTTAATTTAAAAACTCCTCTTAAAACATCCATTCTAACATATTCAAATATTGATTTACCAGGCTTGTAAATCAATTTATCCATACTAGTTTCATACTTGAATTTGGCATCGTCCATAAATTGCTCAAATCTATATCCGGCGCCTTTTTCTATGTTTTCAAAAAAGACTATTAAATCTTCTTTTTCAGAAGGAATTTCTACTTTTTCATTATTTTTATAAACTATTGAAAAAGAAGGTGATAACTTTTTCAAGTCATAATAGTCACTTCTTTTTTTTGAGAAATCTTCAAAATAATTATCAAATACTTCAGGCATCCAATACCAACTTGGACCCATTTCAAACGTAAAACCTTTCTCAGTAAATTTTCTATTTCTTCCGCCTATAGTATTGTTTTTTTCAAAAATTGTTACTGAATATCCTTGTTTTGCAAGATAGCTTGCTGCCGATAAACCTGAGAAACCACCGCCAATTACAGCTATATTTTTAGACATTTTTAGTTTTTATTAAGGTATTTTTAAATTCATCAATTGAATTAATTAATATTTGATTACTTGGTAATTTTAAAGAACTAAATGCCTTTGTATAACCACCCCAGTAAAATTGAGTGTTTTCACAATTCATTGATAATTTTGAAATCATTTTTTCTAGTTTTGTTGATCCAGGCATAAGAAAAATAAACCCTAGAGCCTTTGTAATTTTTTCCTCTTTAATGTAAGATATTAGGCTATTTATAGGTACTTGTTGTCCTAAATAGATAGTTTTAAAACCTTCTTTTTTCAAAATATAATTTGCAAATAATAATCCAATTTCATGTGTTTCATTTTCAGGTAAAAATAAAACGATTTTATTTTTTAAATCATTAGAAATTGATAACATTTCAGTTTCAATTATTAAATTTTGTCTTATAATATTTGAAATAAAATGCTCTTGAAGTGGATTCATTTCATCTTTACCCCACATTATTCCAATTCTAGTAAGTAGAGGATATACAACTTTTATTTGTATAGTGTAGGTATCATATTCTTTTTTTAATTTTTTAAATTCATTTTGTATATCTTCTTCATTATAATTTAATCCAGCGATTATTATGTTAGTAATAAATAGCTCTATTTTTGATTCAGAACTTACTTTCCCAAGTTCAATTTTATTTAATTCATTTAAAAATTCGTCTTTATTTAAGAATGAAATTTTAGAAATCTTCATTCCCGTTTTTAATAAGACTGTTGTTGCTAATATTTTTTTTAAATCGGCGTCATTATAATAACGTATTCCAGTTTCAGTTCTTTGAGGTGTAAATAGATTATACCTTTGTTCCCAAATTCGAATTGTATGAGCTTTTGTTCCGGAAAAATTTTCAAGCTCTTTTATAGAATATGTTCTCATTATAAAATTGTTTTCTTTTGTGATAAAAAATCAGTTATGAATACTGGTATTAATAGAAGTAACATGTTATATATAGTATCTTCAATTGGTATTGTTCCTATTCGGAAGCCAAAAATATGATGTTTATTGTACCAAACTATTGGTGAATCTGTAAAACTTCCTGTAAGAATACTATTTACAATTATAAAAGGAATTAATGCGATTAGATATGTCAGCATAAATTCTTTCATAAACAATGGTTTGAAATAATTTA
>CANCQX010000010.1 GCA_947380375.1 Flavobacteriales bacterium | reverse complement strand
TAATGCTAAAGTGAAAGCATTTAGAAGTCAATTTAGAGGTGTGAAAAACATAGAATTTTTCCTTTTTAGACTCACAAATATTTATGCTTAAATTTTCGCTCCCCACAACAATTCGACTTGATCCATTAAATCCATCTCAAAGTTATTATAAAGAAAAAAGCGATGAGACGGGCGTCTCATCGCTTTCCTTAATCAACCTAACCTAACCACCTCAATCAATACAAATATATATATTTGATTTTGATTTCAAAATATTTTTTTGAAATTATTTCATTTTTTTAACAAATAACTCATTTATTAATCGGAATTATATCTTTTTTATGACTTTTTAGAGATTTTTGCGTTAAAAATATCTTTTTAAGATAGTTCTAACTATGTTTAATCAATTTCTGGGGGAGCTTCTTCTGTTTCTTCTGGAAGAGGAAGGGGATATTCTTCTGGAAAAATCTCTGGTTCATTTGGTTCTTTAGACGGCGAGTCTTCTCTTTTTTTTGGTATTTCAGGTATTTTAGGTTCATCGGGATCTACCTTTTCCCTTTTTTTTATATTTTTTTTCATGTTTATTTCGTTTAATTTCTAATTATTCTTTAAAATAAGAAACTGCCAAAGTAAATTTGACAGTTTCTTTATTGGATGTATTTCATTCTTTAGATGTCTGAAAATCAAATGTTATAGAATAAACTAATACACTTATTAAAGCTGCGAAAAAACACCAAATTGATAGTACATAATTTTCAAAATAAATTTTTGAAAGAAGGTAGGAAAGAAGAATTAATAGTCCAATTGGTGCCGTTTTTTTGATATTGATACTCGAAAAAAATAACGGCATAACTGCGGAAAGAAAATAGAGTATGCTAAATATATGAACGATTGAGTCGGGAACACCAAAATTATAGTAGATGTGGTAATTTGTTTGTTCTACTAGTATTGTATTTGTCAATAAGTGTATTCCTAAATAGGTCGATACAATTATTCCAATTCCAAAAAATATCGACAATATTATTTTATTTATCCTTTCTTTTTCCACCAGATAAATTGATAGTGAAATCCAAGTAGGCCAAATAACTTCAGCAATTGTCAAAAATATAGTTGCAGATGGTTTTAACCAAGAAGAATACTCCGTATTTGTAATTGAGAGCCATACAAATCCTTCCGAAAATTGTTGGAAAGAAAAAAGTAGCGGAAAACCAGCAAACATTGCTTGAGGAATCGTATGCGTTTTTTTAATCGCTGCAACTCCAACCACTGCCAATACTGTTCCTGAAATAAAACTTGCTTCTAATGAAAAACACATTATATTTTAATAAATTATATCAACTAACTAATTCTGTTTCATGAATCAATTTTGATAATTTAAAAACCTCTTTTTTCATTTTTTGAATTTGGCTTTCAATAATATGAAATTGAAATGTTAAAGCGCGGTGCTTCTCTCTATAAGGTTCTTGATCTTTGTACTCGTTTTGCATTAATTTATCTAAATATACTTCATGCGCTTCAACAGAATCTTCTAATTCATCTAATTCAGTAGTTTTTAATTTAACTAATTCACTCTCTATTTTTTGAAATGAATCTTTTGCTTTTGATGACATTGGCTTTCTAGTCTTTTCAGCTACTAATTCATGAAAAAAAGCTGCTTCGTCTCTCCAAAATGCAACTTCACTTAACCATTCAATACTCTGTGAATGCAATACATCAAGTCCTCCTTCTAATAAGTACTTTGCCTTTGGTGCTGATAATAATTTCATACTTTATTTTTTAATTTATTTACCTAAATAATTCAATTTGATTCATTAAATTTTTAGAAACATAATTCAACTAACGAACGTTTTTTTAACTAAACTTAAACTCACCGAAAGCTCGAATCTGATTTTCTATTTTTTAATTAACCTTATTGATTTACCTTATCACCACAAATATGGAATTAATTGTTTTTAGCAATGCTGACTCGTATCACCTCGTTATTTGATCTGTATCAGATGATTGTAGCTTTTTAAAAATTGTATTAAAGTCTATTTCCTTAAATATTTATTTATCAATTTCTTCAACCTTACTTAAAATCAGTCTAAATAAGGTTTAAAACGTTATTTATAGGTTGTAACTATTAAATTTGCCCTATATTTTACAAATAATTATATCTATGAGTAAGTCAGTTTTATTAAAATCCTCTATTGCCAAAAAGTACTGGATGGCATTTACAGGATTGTTTTTATGTCTATTCTTAGTAGGACATCTATTAGGAAATTTGCAATTATTCGCTTCTGGTGAAGAAGGAAGAAGAGCTTTCAATGAGTATGCATACTTTATGCAGCACAATCCATTGATTAAGGTAATGTCTTACGTTACTTATCTTTCAATTTTGTTTCACGCTATTGATGGTATTCTTTTAGCGGTTCAAAACAAAAAAGCAAGACCAGTTCAGTATGCAGTAAATAATGCGGCTTCAAACTCTTCTTCAGCTTCAAGAAAAATGGCTGTTTTGGGAAGTATTATCTTGATTTTCATCGTAACACACATGGTGAATTTTTGGGCTAAAATGCATTTCGGAGGTTTAAACTTGCACAAAGTTGAAATTTCAGTTCCAAATGCTCCTAAACCTCAAGAATTGTACATCACTACCAACCAAAACTACATACCAGTAGAACAAGTTGAAGTGAGAGATGAAACAATGTTTTACAACAAAGAAGTGAACATTAAAATTGGTGAAGGTTACAAAGATTTACATTCTGCAGTAATGGCTTTTTTCGGAAAAGAAGCACACGGAATGAAAGCAAATCCTTTAGCTTGGTTAGGCGTTTTATTATATACGATTGCAATGGCGGTATTATCTTTCCATTTAATGCATGGTTTTGCTGCTGCATTTCAAACACTAGGTTTACGTCATCCACGTTACACGCCAATTATTGCTAACGTAGGAAAAGCATTTTCAATTGTTGTTCCTGCTTTGTTTGCAATCATTCCATTGTATATTTTCTTTTCATAAGTAAAAAACGATTTTAAAATATTTATACTATGTCGAATTTCAATTCAAAAATACCTACAGGACCACTTAGTACTAAATGGTCTTCGTATAAAGATCACATTCGTTTGGTAAATCCTGCTAACAAAAGAAACATCGATGTTATCGTTGTTGGAACAGGTTTAGCTGGTGGTTCTGCTTCTGCTGCTTTAGCTGAGCTAGGATACAATGTAAAAGCGTTTTGTTTTCAAGATTCTCCACGTCGTGCACACTCAATAGCTGCGCAAGGAGGTATCAATGCTGCAAAAAATTACCAAGGAGATGGAGATTCAGTTTTCCGTTTATTCTATGATACAATTAAAGGTGGTGACTACCGAGCTCGTGAAGCGAATGTTTACCGTTTAGCGGAAGTTTCTGCTTCAATCATTGATCAATGTGTTGCACAAGGTGTTCCTTTTGCTCGTGAATACGGAGGTTTGTTGGATAACCGTTCTTTCGGTGGATCTCAAGTATCTCGTACATTCTATGCAAAAGGTCAAACAGGGCAACAATTATTGTTAGGAGCTTATTCTGCAATGTCTCGTCAGATTGGAAAAGGTAAAATCCAAATGAATACTCGTCACGAAATGCTAGATTTAGTTATCGTTGATGGAAAAGCAAGAGGAATTATCGCTCGTAACTTGGTAACAGGAAAATTAGAGCGTTTTGGAGCTCACGCAGTAGTTATTGCTTCAGGAGGTTACGGAAACGTATTCTTCTTATCAACTAATGCGATGGGATCTAACGTAACAGCTGCTTGGAAAGTTCACAAAAAAGGTGCTTACTTTGCAAACCCTTGTTATACTCAAATTCACCCAACTTGCATTCCAGTTTCAGGTGATCACCAATCAAAATTAACTTTGATGTCAGAATCATTGAGAAATGATGGTCGTATTTGGGTACCTAAAAACTTAGAAGATTCTAAAGCTATTCGTGAAGGTAAAATGAAACCAACGGATATTAAAGAAGACGATAGAGATTATTATTTAGAGCGTCGTTACCCTGCATTTGGTAACTTAGTACCTCGTGATGTTGCTTCTCGTGCCGCTAAAGAACGTTGTGATGCAGGTTATGGTGTAAATGCTACAGGTGAAGCTGTATATTTAGATTTCGCTTCTGCAATCGAACGTTACGGACGAGAAAAAGCAAGAACTTCTCATGGAGAAGCTTCAATGGAAACAATTTTGGAATTAGGACGTGAAGTAGTGAAAGCGAAATACGGTAACTTATTCCAAATGTATTATAAAATTGTAGATCAAGATCCTTACTTAACACCAATGATGATTTACCCAGCGGTACATTACACAATGGGTGGTGTTTGGGTTGATTACAACTTAATGACAACTATTACAGGATGTTATGCTACAGGTGAAGCGAATTTCTCTGATCACGGAGCAAATCGTTTAGGAGCTTCTGCATTGATGCAAGGTTTGGCAGATGGTTATTTCGTATTACCATATACAATTGCTGATTACTTAGCAGACGATATCCGTACGGGTAAAATCTCAACAGATTTGCCAGAATTCGTTCAAGCTGAACAAGAAGTAATGGCTGGAATAGAACGTTTGATGAATATTAAAGGAACTAAAACAGTTGATCATTTTCACAAACGTTTAGGTAAAATTATCTGGGATAAAGTTGGAATGTCTCGTGATGAAGAAGGTTTAAAATGGGCAATCAACGAAGTTCAAAAACTACGTGAAGAGTTCTATAATGATGTTCGTATCCCTGGTACAATTGATTCATTCAATCCTGAATTAGATAAAGCAAACAGAGTTTGTGATTTCTTAGAATTAGGAGAATTAATGGCAGTTGATGCTTTAAACAGAACTGAATCTTGTGGAGGTCACTTCCGAGAAGAATCTCAAACTGAAGATGGAGAAGCAAAACGTAACGATAAAGATTTCGCATACGTAGCTGCTTGGGAATACACAGGTAAACCTTCAGAAGCTATCTTACACAAAGAAGAATTAGTGTTCGAAGAGATTAAATTGGTAGAGAGAAATTATAAGTGATTCTTATTAAGCTGTTAGTTTTTAGTGATTAGTTGTTAGTAGTGGTAATTAGAAAATATAATGAAGAGTTTTAGAGATTTACAAATATGGCAAAGAGGATTAGATTTATCTATACTAATTTATGGTCATACAGTAAATTTTCCGAAAGACGAACAATTTGGATTGACTTCTCAGTTGAGAAGAGCTTCCACTTCAGTTCCTTTAAACATAGCTGAAGGTTGGGGAAGAGGTTCGAACAAATCTTTTGCAAATTTTTTGAGAATAGCAAGAGGTTCTTTATTTGAAGTTGAGACAATTTTAGAAATTTGTTTTAGACTTGGTTATATTAACAACGAAACGATTGAAATATTAAGAAACGAAATAGAACAAATAGGAAAAATGATAAATAGCTTTATAAAAAAATTAGATAATAATAATCAAGTGATTGATTTAGTTGAAAGTGGGAACTCACTAAAAACTAACAACTAATCACTAAAAACTTTAATAAAATGAAATTAACATTAAAAATCTGGAGACAAAAAGGTCCGTCTGACAAGGGTCAAATGGTTACTTATCCAATCGATAATATTGATGGAGATATGTCATTCTTAGAAATGATGGATATTTTGAACGAAGAATTAATCGTGAAAGGGGAAGATCCTGTAGCGTTTGATCACGATTGCCGTGAAGGTATTTGTGGAATGTGTTCTTTGTTTATCAATGGTGAAGCGCACGGACCAGATAGAGCAGTTACAACGTGTCAGTTACACATGCGTAAATTCAACGATGGAGATACTATCTACATTGAGCCTTGGAGAGCAAAAGCGTTCCCTGTAATCAAAGATTTAGTAGTAAATCGTGGTGCTTTTGACCGTATAATGGCATCAGGAGGTTTTGTTTCTGTAAACACTTCAGGAAATACAGTAGATGCAAATGCAATTCCCGTTTCTAAAATCGATGCTGATAAAGCGTTCGAAGCTGCAACTTGTATTGGTTGTGGTGCTTGTGTTGCTTCTTGTGTAAATGCTTCTGCAATGTTATTCGTTTCTGCAAAAGTTTCTCAATTGGCATTGTTACCACAAGGTCAAGTAGAAGCGAAACAACGTGTTTTAAACATGGTTCAAACAATGGACGAAGAAGGATTTGGAAATTGTACAAATACAGGAGCTTGTGCTGTTGAATGTCCAAAAGAAATTTCTTTAGATAACATCGCAAGAATGAACAGAGAATATTTCAAAGGAATGATTTCTGCTGAATAGTTTTATATGATTTTCATTAAAATTAGCCTAGGGATTTTTCTCTAGGCTTTTTTGTATCCTATTTTCGGTTATATTTGTCTTTAGATTAAAATTGAAAATTAGAACACTAAAAATATAATAAACATGTCACAAGAAAAAACACATTATTCAGAAGCTGAATTAGCTGAATTTAAGGAACTTATTGTTTCTAAATTAAAAGAAGCGCACGACGATTTAGCTATGTTAAATTATTCTTTATCAAAAAGTGATAACGGAACGGATGATACAGGAAGAACTTTCAATATGATGGAAGATGGTTCTGAAACATTATCTCGTGAAGAAAATGCTCAATTAGCTGCACGTCAAGAAAAATTTATTCAAAATTTGGAATTTGCTTTAGCTCGTATTGAGAATAAAACATATGGTATTTGCCGTGTTACTGGAAAATTAATCCAAAAAGAAAGACTATTATTGGTGCCACATGCAACTTTAAGCATCGAAGCTAAAAACATGCAAAAATAATATTTTCGTGAAGAAAAATTTGATACTAGTGGGGACAATTGTTGTCCTCATTTTATTTTTAGATCAATTGCTAAAAGTATATATAAAGACCAATTTTATGCCTGGTGAGGTTCGTCCATTATTGGGGAATTGGTTTTTATTGGATTACATTGAAAACCCAGGAATGGCTTTTGGAACAACCTTTGGTTCTAGTATGTGGCATAAATTAGCGCTAAGTATATTTCGTATTTTTGCTATAATTGGAATATGCTATTATTGGGTACAACAAGCAAAAAGAGGGGTTAAAAGAGAGTTTCTGATAGCTGTAGGTTTAATATTAGCTGGAGCAACGGGAAATTTAATTGATTCTATGTTTTATGATTTTGCTTTTAAATACGACCCGTGTATCGGATACAATCATTTGGCTGGTTCAGGAATTAAAACAGATTGTGGTTTTTTCGGAACTATTGAGACAAGACACACCGGATTTTTATTAGGAAATGTAGTTGATATGTTTAAATTTCAAGCACATTGGCCTCAATGGATCCCTTGGATTGGTGGAGCAGAAGTTTTTCCAGCAATTTGGAATTTAGCTGATTTTTCTATCTCATCTGGAATTATTCTAATTTTTATTCGTCAGAAAAAATATTTTCCAAAAGAATCGAAAGTTAGTAATAATGATCTTGATATTAAAGAAGAAAATACCGAAGAAATTTAGTTTTTCTCCACTATGAAGAAACGTGATTTAGTTATTTTAGTATTTCTTTTTATTCGTTTTGTTTATTGGTCACAATCATTTTCAACTATTGCTTCGAGACAGATATGTCCTTCGACTTCTAATTCTTCAGTTGGAAAGTTTCAAAAATTAGAATTTGGATTTAAATTACCACAGAAAATACAATTTCAAATAGATAAATTTCTATTTCAAAACGATACTTTGGGAATAAATCCATTCGACCCTGAGCAACTCAATTTTGAAGCTGATTTTATTTCACCAACTGGAATTATCACCAAGCGTTATGGATTTTATTACCAATCGTTTAAATCAAATGACATATTTGATCGTTGGGAGGAAGATACTACTTCTATGCCATGGCGTTTGCGATTTTCTCCAGATGAAATAGGCGATTGGAAAGTGAAAATTAACATTAAAAGTAAACTTTCAGAAATTCCAATTTTGCACGAGTTACATTTTAATTGTACTTCATCCAACTATAAAGGAAACCTAAAAATTTCAAAAACAGGAACCGATGAAGACCGTTATTTATATTATAGCGAAACAAAAGAGCCATTTTTCTCTATTTCCAATAATATTTCCAGCGGAGGATTTTTAACGTATTTGCCTTCGCAAAATAGAGATCATTTAAAAGGAGTGCAACAGCTCATTAATGTTGGAGGAAATTTCACTCGTTTTGATATGCAACCGCAAGCAGCACTTCCAGATTGGCCGAATATTAAAAATTATTCGGGTAAAATGGATGAAATGTATGCTTTCGATAAGATGGTGGAGTTATGCGAAACAAATAATGTCTATTTCATTATTTTCCGTCATCATATTGAATTAATGGATAGTTATTTTAATCCTAGTGGTCCAGATTGGAGCGGAACTAGTTGGTATGATAACCCTTATAGAACTACTTTTAAGCTAACTAATAAAATTGATTATTTAACAAATAAAGAAGCGATAAAATGGCAGTTAAATTCACTTCGCTATGTTTTTTCTAGGTGGGGATATAGTCCTAGTTTCAGTTTTTATGGGTATTCAGAAATTGACAATTGGTACAGTGGAATTATCAAAGAGGAGCAGAAAGTAAATTCAAATTTTGGAGAAAAAGAAGCATTAACTGTTTTTAAAAATTGGTTTGTAAATCAACAAAATTACATTCAATCCTCTTTGAGTAAAAAAGTAATGTATTCGAACTCATATAGCAACATTCCTAAAGTTGAATCGAATAGAAATTTTGATGGAATGTTAAAACATTCAGATGTAATTTCAATCCACGATTATGCTACAAATAAAGATGGAAATTATAAAAATAGATATAATAAAATTGAGGAATATTGGAACATTTATAAAAAGCCAGTCATTATAGAAGAAATGGGAGTTTCGGATAATAAGCTTCGTATTTATTGTTGTACAGGTATTGAATACCATAACAGTATTTGGGCTTCTTCTATGATGGGATGTATTGGAACAGGAATGGATTGGTGGTGGAACAGGGGAGTTCAAGATTTTGGATACCATCTTGATTTAAAGCATGTTCAAGATTTTTTTAAAGACGAGGAAATGAGAACTTTGAAATTTCATCCTCAAAAATGGAGTGATTCACCTTCAAATAACAAACGTAAAATAGAAAATATTACATTAGTTAGTGAAAATAAAGAAAGGGCTTTAGGTTGGATTCACAATGCTACATTTTATTGGCGTAATTTAGAAAATGAATCTCCTTGTATAAAAGAATTGATTGAAAAAAGTAAATTATCTTACCCTTGTATTGTTGTAGCAGGTTATAATATAAATGATGAAGGGCCAGGTGATTATGATCGTAAAAGTTACGAAGATGATTATACAAACAAAGGAGGGGCACAAGAAATCAAGAACGAAGAAAGTATAAAGAATAACCCAACTTTTGAAATCTCACATCTGAAAAAAAGTTTCGGAATTGAAAGAAATTGGTACAAAATTGAGTTCTATGCTACAAATGGAAAAGAATTATTATTGGATTCTAACTTAACTCAAGTTGTATCTTCCGACCTTTTTTCTAAAATTAAAGTAAATGTTCCCAATTTAGATAAAGTTAATCCTGATTATGCTTACAAGGTTATTTATCTAGGGAAATCAAGATTTGAACCAAAATAGGATATTAACATAGAATTTTTGGTTAGTATTTAAAGTTTCTAAATCCTTTATTTAAATAGATCTTCAAAAGCATCTTGAACTTTCAAAAATTTAAATTCAAAACCAGTATCAATCATTTTTTGATTAGATGCAGTATTTCCTTTTAATAGTATTATAGACATTTCACCTAACAATAATTGGAGAATAAAAGCGGGTACATTCGGAAACCAAAAGGGTTTATGAAGTGTTTTTGCTAATTTTTCAGAAAATTCTTTGTTGGATTCATTTCCACCAACAATATTAAAAGCACCTTTTATCGGATTTTCAATTGCGTATAAATAGGTATTTGTTAAATCGGTAATATGTACCCAAGAAGTACTTTGTTTTCCAGTTCCAATAGGAGAACCAATTCCAAACCGTATTGGAAGGCTTATTTTTGGAAGCGCCCCTTCTTTCTTATCTAAAACTACGGCTGTTCTCATTTTAACTACCCTGCAATGTGTTAAAAATAAATCGGCAGCACTTTCCCATTCTTTTACCAATTGTGATAAAAAATCGCTTCCAAATGGGTCTTCTTCAGAATATGTTTTTGTATCGTCTTCAAATCCATAGCATGTTATTCCTGAAGCAGAAATATAGCTTTCTAGATTGGGTGTATTTTGAATCTGAGTATATAAAAAATTTGTAGATTCAATTCTAGACTCTAATAGTTCTTTTTTACGTTTTGTAGACCAACGTTTCTCTCCAATATTGGCTCCGCATAAGTTAATAATCGATACTACATTTTCAAATGCTTTTGTATCTATTTGTTTTTGCTCTAAATCCCATCTAAATTCATTCTTTTGTTTAGGATTTCTAGTAAGTATATTAACATTGTATCCTTTTTCCTCTAAAAGAGATTGAATTTTTCTTCCAGTAAAACCTGTACCTCCTGCTATTAATATTGTTTTCATATTTTTTAGATTTTATCTTTAAAAATATTATTGAACTCCTGCTAAATTGAATCGTAATCGTAAACCACAACTCATATTCCCAGTTGGATAGGATGTAGCAATTTTAGGTGTTGTTATTACCTGATCATAATAAGCTTGAATTACCAAATTTGGACCAACATTATAGTCAGCAGACGATTTAATAGATACTACTTTTTGTCCTGCAGTTGCTTGATTAGAGTTTTCTACTACTTTTCTGATGACAGTAAGGTTATCTCTAAATGATAAATCAAAACGAAGATTTACAGGACTTGGGGGTATTTTTTTAATAGGCATTTTTACTTTTGTAAACTTATATCCTGTACCGAATACCCATTCTGTTCCTAAAACTTCTGTAACTTGATTGTTATTCAAAGATAGTGTTGCACTTCTATCTTTTTTGATTTCAAATTTTGTAATTAATCCTTGTCCACCCATATTCCAAGTAGCATCGATACCAATCAATGGAGAAAAACGCTCGGCTATTGTAACATTTTGAGCTACTTTGTTTGCTTCAAAATTATTATTTATATCTCTAGCTGTTCCTGACTCGTTTGCTTTTAAATTAGTTTGTAATCCTGCTATTGATACAGTTGAACTATACGCGTGACGTACTACGAAATTTTTAGCTATTTTTTTCATAAATGCCATTTTCGTTAAGCCGTTATAATTTATCGTCCAATTTGGAAGCGGAATATTTTTAATCGGATTAATATTTTTCGCACTAACACTATTGTTGGTATAGGAAGTAAGGAAAGCCCCTAACACAACTTGTTGTTGCGAACCATCATAACCATCAAAATAACCAGAATTTAAAAGCGATGAATTGGTATTATTAGAACCTAATATTTCAGAAACATTTTTTCTATTTTCTAATAATTTATTAAAAGTACCTGAAGAATACTGATTGCTTCTATTTGAAATTGTAAAAGCTGAACCGATTGAAACGGTTGAATAGTTTAAGGTACCTGTTTCAACTTGACTTTGTGATCTAAACTGTCCAGGTGCATTTGGATCTGTATTTAAAGGGTCATCCTTAGTCCAACGGAAAAAATCACTTGAATTATTTACATATGCTCGAGTCATATTTAATTCAATGGTTACATCTTTTATTGGCTCCAAACTACCTCTAATCGTAATGTTTTGAGAATGAGTTACAACATGTGCTTTATTGATGTTCTCATTTTTTACCAACCAGTTGTTTGTTGTGTTTCCAGTTTCTGTACTATTATTTGCTGCTAAATTGGTAACACTATATCCGTTCGTTTTACCAGTTAAATCATATCCCTGTTGACCAAAAACAAAACTTGTTAAAGGAGAGTTTAAACCATTAGATGTACCTAAAAATCTAGATTCTTGATTAAATCCAGGTAATAATGTTCCATCTGTCATGGTATATGTACCCGAAACATTTCGCACGCTCATTAATATTCTAGCCAAAAATCCTCCGATTGGATCTACTTTTTCCTTACTTTTTTCTTCGCGTTTTTTCAGTCTCTTCTCTTTCCTTTCTTTCCTCTTTTCTTTCCTTTCCTTTTTCCTTTTCAATCGTAATTCTTCCTTTGTCATTTCTGATTCTGGTTTTTCATCTACTTTTGGTTGAGGTTTTTGGAGAGGTGTTTTTTTTGTTTCAGATATATTACTATCTTTTGTTCCGGCAGGAGAACGTTGATTTCTTCCATCACTATTAACCTTCTTTAGATAAGGAACCTTGTTATATAAAGTCGAAAAATTCATTTGACCGGTCAAATTTACGGTTCTTGTATTTTGAATAGTATTTCCAAAATCAGTTTGACCAAGTGGTGCACGTTGCCAATTATAAGTACCCCCATATTTTACATTGGCTGTCATCCAATTAAATGCAGGTATTTTATCAAGCGGTACATTATAACCCAATGAATAATTATGGGTATAATCCATTACTTTTCCTCCAACAAATAACTGAGAAGATATAGTATCTTTAAACGCTTTATAGCCTGAGGGATTATCTTTTCTATTGACTTCCCCTTGACCTTCTTCAAATATAGATTTATTAGTTGCGTCAAATGTGAATTTTAAATTTTTAGTAATATCATACCCCAAATTATATTGTCTTCTCCATGTAAATTGCTTTACATAAACTGCCTTGAAATTATAATCAGGGACTAAATTATTTCTAATTTGTCGTTCATTATAACTTCGCATTAAATCATTTGTAAAAGAAATGTTTTTAGGCATCAAATAGATATTCATATCTTTTACAATTGTCCACCATTTCGATTTTTGCATAAATTTTACCTTTTTGAAAGGTTCGAAAGGAACAGCTGTAAATGAATAATTATAATTTATTCCACCTGTCCAGGTTTTTGTACGATCGTATTTTGTATTAAAATCTTTTCTTAAATTTTCTGCAAAGGCATAATTAGCCGACCAATTCGATATTTTCCAAAAATGAGGGGTTGAACCTGCTGCTGCTTCTTTTCTTACATTCGTGAAATTATACGATTTTCTTTCAGTTAAATCCTGACCCATTTGAGCTTTTTCTTTTCTCGTTTTAAGGTCATAATCCGCTAATTTTATATCTGGATTGAAAGGATCGTATTCTGGATTAATAACATTTAAAGCATGTCCATAAAAGAACGGTAATGATATACGAGTTCGTTTTCCGAAAAATTGCCCCAATTGAACATTTGTACTTAAGTCAAGTCCAATTTTTTCATTTCTTTGTCTTTCTTGAACTCTTGTTTCTACGCTTCCCCAATTTACTCCGCTATAATTTCCTGACATTGAAATATTTGCAAAATCAGCCGCTTGTAATTGTGTTTGAGCAACAGCTGCCGAACCTCCTTCACTTGTGAAATCTGTTAATCGTAATTCATTAACCCATATTATCGCACATTCCGGCGCCCCATCATCTATACCACTAGCTGGCCATGGATTAATTTGATTTTTAGCAGGATTACGAATACCAATCATCAACGTTTTTAGTCCTTGTAAATTAGGACTTCCCTTTACTTTTAGAAATCTTTTCTCGTTTTTAGGATCAACTTCTGAGTATTCAGTAACATAAGAAATACTACTATTTCCTTTTTCAACTCCTTTATTTCGTTTTTCTTTCAATTTCAATAAATCTTCAAAAACAATCTCCATATTATTTGCTTCTGGCCAAATATCTTCAGGCAAAGTGGCGCCTGGGGCAGTTTTATTTAAAGGAAACTCATATTCATAATAATTGTCTGTGAAATCAGAACCTAATCGTACGAATAAGGTTAAATCCTCGTTAGAATAAGGCATTAATGAACTTGATTCTTCAGCGTGAACAAACATTTTTAATTTTTTGTAGGTTCTCACATCAAATTGTACATTTTTATATGCAGCACGTGCATCGCCATCTTTTAAATTACAAATATCTAAAACCAAAGATTGTTCATTTAATTGTCGTTGAACTGCTTGTGAAGGATCTGATTCTCTTACAATTCCAGGAGGTATTTCATATTTTATTGGTTGACGTTGATCATTTTCTTCAACATTCACAGTTCCAATATTAAATGCAGTTGAGTTTGGTTCAGGATTTATTCCATCTCCTGGTTGTGCAAGTTCATCGTAATATTTTCTCCATTCTCCTCTTATTAATTCTAGTTTTGCGAATCTTAGAATAACCTCTTCATCAAAATCTTTTAGAAACATTCTCATGAAACGAATAGATCGAAAATCATTAATCTCATTTACTTTTTTCTCATAATCTCTAATTGGGACTTTAAATTGGTACCAATTTTCTTTTTTCTGACCTGTTCCAGTTCCAACGGTGATCTCTTGTTTACTTGTAATAAAGTTTTTTCCAACTTGTAAATCATTCGGATGAAGACTTACTTTGTATTGGAAATAACTTTCGGATTCAGCTAAGTTATTATCTTGATTTAGATCTTCGATATCTGGTGTAGTCACTGCTGCTGTTGGATATCCCCCTGAATTTATCGAGTTTGACATTGTTGGCGTTGGAGAGTTTCCTTCCATACCATTGTAATTTTTATACCGTTGTAAAATGTTTAATTTTTTTTCATCAGAACGATCATCTCTGTAGTATATATAATCGTCATTTGATGGGTCAGTAATCATTCTAGCTTTAATTTCAGGTGTTATAGTGGCGTTATTATTTACCCAATTCACATAATTTGAATATGCATTTATTTCGTCTTGATCCCTCCAACCATCCAACCCAACATCTTGATTGGAACGAGCAGCTTCATCGTTGTCAAAAGCATTTACAACTTGTTGCTGAGTGGATACACGCGCCCAAATTGTAGTATCAAGATCATTTTGTAAACTTACTCCAGTAGGAGGCAACCCATTTTCAAAACTTTTATGTGAGTCAGGAAGAATATCTTCTGAAATATTTCCTAAGTTGAAGTATAAATTCCCTCCAGTATGTTGACTGTTAGGATTTACTTTTTCGGCATCTTCGTTGAATGGATCTAACATCCAAAACTGTATATATTGAATGTTGCTTTGTTCGAAGTCGTTTGTTGAAAGTGAACGCATGATTCCTCCCCATCTATTTTCAGGATTCATCCATGTTCCATCTGCATTTACTGTTTGAGTAGTATCATAATTATACATACCCCTTTCAAGAGGATAGTAAGCTAATTCTAAGGTTTGTAAAGGGGATGGTGTACCATAAGCCAATTGAGTATTAGGAAATAATTCTTTTGTTTGAATTAATCTCATTCTACTATCAGATAGCATTTCTGGATCATCCTTAATATGTTTAGGCGTATAACTATTAGCAGCATAGAATAATTGATCTATTTGATACCATGCAACTTTTGAACGTTTAAAATTGTTTGAAAGCTCTTTCGAAATAGCTTCAGGAAATAAATCATTTTGTCCTTGGGGAATTGATGCTAATTTCCATGAATTTTGTGATTTTAAATCAATTGTACTTTGTGCACCTTCAAAATCGTCAATATAAGAAATCCCAGCTTTACTAATTGCACTTGGAGCTCCTGGTATAATATGGGCAAACTCACCTGTGAATGATAAAGTTGATTTTTGTGTCGTTGAAATGATTGGTAATAAATCTACAAGTTTTGTTAAGAATGGGAGCCCAGTTTTAAAAGCTACATCTAAACCTAAAATATTATTTTTAAATGGTTCACTTCCAATATCTACTTTCTGAGTTACGGGTCTTTCCATCATTCGCATCCACGTACCCCCAACGTTTAAATTTTGACTAAATCGATAATTATACCGTCCACCAACTAATGACTTTGATTGAAAACCAAAAACAGAATTACTTTCAATAGAAATTTTTATCGGAGTATTTGATTCTAAAATACCTGAATTCAATATTTTTACTCTCCCCAAATTATAATCAACAGTATAATCAGAACCTTCAACAAGTTTTAATCCACCTGCTGTTACCGAAACAGCTCCTTCGGGAACGTTCAAAGCATTTAATGGAATATCTGATGTTACGGTTGATTGGTATTCGCCCTTGAAACTAAATCTATTTTTACTCGGTATTTGTTGAGCAGCAGTTTTTGTAGAATCGTAAAGTTCGGTATAAGAAACTTGATTTGCTATGGTTTCAGGAATACCTGCAGATAGTAATTTTGTTTTTAAAGTTTTTCCAAAAGGTTCAATAGTTGAAAAATATACCCTTCCATTTTTTGTATTTATCGTACCCCCATTATCCGCTTTATTTCCGTTAAAATTCATTGGAGAGAAATCAAAAACACCATCAGAAAATGGTTGATTATTTTGATTTATTTTATCCATATCCAATAATTCTACTAATAATTTATCATCTACACCTGGGTATGGGAAAAAAGGAACGGGTAATGATGTCGCGGGATTGTTGTATAAAAAATTCATCCTAAACCCTTGTTGACCAACTTGATACGCGCCAATTGAATATACGTTTTTCATCATCAAATCCCAAATTTTATTTTTTGGATTTGTAATTGTTGGTTTTAATAATTTAACAATTAACGCTGATTGTCCAGCTACACCGTCTGTCGATAATTCACCAACTGTATACGTTTTTCCTTTGTAAGTATATTCATAAGCAACACCTAAAACTTCATCATTATTCAATGGCATGTTTAATGATATAAAACCAAGTAAAGAATTATACGAAAATTCTGATTCCGTTAACTTTCTTGCATTTTGAACTTTCTCATAATGAGTAGCTTGAACAAATGGACCAGGCGAAACTTTGGGAACATTTAAAGCATTAACTGCATTAGAAAAACCCCTTATTTCTGGATTACCAGTAACGTCTGAAGCCCATTTATATAATCCATTTGCATCATTATCTGGTAAATCAGTAACGGCATAAGTACCTGGATCACCTTGACAGTTTGCTGCTTTTGCTTCTCCTAAATCACTAAATGCTATTATGTTACGTGTGTTTTCAGTGTTGTTTGTTTTATTTGTAAGCCAAACTTCAATACGTGTAATATTTATACCTGAACTTACAATTGGTAGCGTCGACATAGCATGGTCATACTGTTCTCTATGGTATAAATTGACAAAATAGTGACGATTAGATTCGTAATTATCTGCTCCAAGCTCAAACGATTGAACTTGAGCTTTTCCAGCAATATTTATTTCTTGACGTTTACCTTTAGAAGAGGCCATTATTAAATCAACTGTTGCTCTTCCAAATTTCAACTTTGTCTGAACACCGAATAAAGTTTGAGAACCTTGAATTAATGATGTAGGCAAGGGCATTGAGACATTTCCCAATGCTATTTTTTGCATAATTTGATCTTCATTCCCAGTATATTCTAACTTTGAAATATTATCAAAATCAAAAGCAGCTTGTGTATTGTAACTTGTTCCAATTTTTAATTTTGTTCCAATTTGCCCCACTAAATTCAATTGAATTTGGGGTTGAAAATCGAAACGTGTAATCCTTCGTTGTTTAATAGGTAAAATAGGATTGTCATATCTTGATGAATTTACTCCAAATGATAATTCTACAGAGCCAGCTGGTCGAATAGTTATTTGATCAGAACCAAAGAAATTCTCAAATAATTTACTTCCCACTTTAATAGGGAATTCAAATGGTCTACTTTGTGCAGTTTGCTCTTTTATTTTTTCTTTCCAATTTTTACTTTGAGATTTTTGTCGTTCATATTCAATGTATTCATCCAAAGTCATCATGGATGGATTTCTATAATTCATTTCCGAATTCCCTACTGTTTCTTTAAAAACATAGGTTCTTGTAATCGGGTCATAAATAATAGTTTGTTTCATAGAGGAAGGATCCCCTAAGTCAAAGCTTTGCTTTTTAGTTTGTGTTGGGTCAACAGAATTATTAATGGGATATTTTAAAGTATCTTGCGCGGATGCACACCAAGAGAATCCTAGTGAAAGTAAGAGTATTGTTGCGTATAAAAAACTATTATATTTTCCGTTTTTTCTATTCAAGCTTACAATATTTTCAATGCTTGTTTAATTAACTGTTCTACAGTTTCTTCTCCAGTTGAAATTTTATCGAGTGCTTTATCCACCATTTTTTTATCAAAACCTAAAGAGACCAAAGCTGTTAACGCATCAAATCGATTTGTATTGCTTTGAGTGAATATATTTTCAGCAGAAAATGTCATTTTTAACATTTTATCTTTTAAATCTATTATAACTCGTTGTGCAGTTTTAATACCTATTCCTTTTACGCTTTGTATAGTTCTGACATCTTCAACTTGAATAGCGTGTGCAATTTCTTCTGGAGACAAAGAAGATAACATAATCATAGCAGTATTTGGACCAATACCAGAAACTGAAATTAAGAGATTAAAAATATCTCGTTCTTCCTTTGTTGCAAATCCAAACAGTAATTGTGCATCTTCACGCACAATAAATTGCGTAAAAATTTTAATAGATTCATCTGAACCAATCGCAGAAAAAGTTGTTAATGAGATTTTTACTTCATATCCAACTCCACCACATTCTATTATTAAAGCAGTAGGATTTTTCTCAATTAATTTCCCGTTTAAATGTGAAATCATGTTATGTCTTGTAATTATACTATGCTAACGCTTGTTTAGATCAAAAATTAACTGTTTTATTAACTGCGCTAACGCTTGTTTATATCAAAAAATTAAATATTTTATTAACTGCGCTAACGCTTGTTTATATCAAAAGCAATGCTTTTTCTTATTTATTTTGTGCGTCAACAACAGCAATTTTAACCATATTAATAATTTCTCTTACTGATGAGCCTAGCTGAAGAACGTGAATTGATTTCTTTAAACCAACTAATACTGGTCCAATTGCATCCCCTTCTGTCATTTCTTGTAATAATTTGTAAGCGATATTTCCAGATGAAAGATTTGGGAAAATTAAAACATTTACTTGTTTATTAGCTAGTTGAGAGAATGAAAACTTCTCATTCATTAAGTCGTTATTCAATGCAAAATTTGCTTGAACTTCACCATCAACTACTAATGAAGGGTAATTTGTATGTAAAATATCAACCGCTTTTGCCATTTTTTCAGAATCCTTACCTGGTGATGAGCCAAAGTTTGAATAACTTAATAATGCAATTTTAGGCGTAACCTTAAACTTACGAACCATTTTAGCAACATTATTTGTCAATTCTGCAATTTGCTCAGCTGTTGGATCAAGATTTATTGTTGTATCTGCTAAAAATAAAGGACCTTTTTTTGTTACTAAGATATACATCCCAGCAATTGTTTTGATATCTTTTTGTAAACCAATTGTTTGAATAACTGGTCGAACCACATCTCTATAATTTCTAGTGACACCTGAAACCATAGCATCCGCATCACCAGCTTCTACCATCATAGCACCAAAATGATTTCTTTCGCGCATAATTTGAATTGCTTCAAATTCTGTGATTCCTTTTCTTTTACGTTTTTCAAAGAATTTTTTCCCGTATTTTATTCTACGTTCTTCTTCCTCATCTGATTTTGGATCAATGATGTGAACATTGGTGAATTCAAGTGAATATTCCGCAATCAATCCTTCAATTACTTTTCGTTTTCCTAATAATATTGGGAATGCAAAACCTTCTTCTAAAGATGTTTGAGCTGCTTTTAATATTTTAATGTTATCCGCTTCCGCAAAAACTACACGTTTTGGATTACTTTGAGCTTTCGTTGTGATATCACGAATTAATTTATTATCAATTCCAAGACGTTTTTTTAACTCCATCTCGTAAGCTTTCCAATCTTCAATAGGTTTTTTAGCTACTCCCGAATCCATAGCAGCTTTTGCTACCGCTGGAGCGATGTAATAAATTAAACGTGGATCTAATGGTTTAGGTATAATTTGCTCACGTCCGAATAAAATATTTTTTTCACCATATGCTTCGATTACCTCTTCTGGAATGGTTTCTTTTGCTAATGAAGCGATTGCTTTAACAGCTGCTAACTTCATTTCTTCGTTGATTGTTGTTGCGCGAACATCCAATGCTCCTCTAAAAATATATGGGAATCCAAGAACATTATTAACTTGGTTAGGATGATCAGAACGACCAGTAGCCATTATAATATCCTTACGAACAGATGTCGCGTCTTTATAAGAAATTTCCGGTTCTGGATTCGCTAATGCAAATACAATAGGATCGTTTGCCATTTGAGAAATCATCTCTTTTGAAACCAAACCTCCTTTTGATAAACCTAAAAATACATCAGCTCCTTTAAATGAATCGTATAAAGTTGCATCGTTTTCGTGTTGTGCGAAAAATTGCTTATGCTCATCTAAATCAGTTCTATGCTTGTTTATAAGTCCTTTTGAATCAAATAGATATATATTTTCTAATTTAGCGCCAAGCATATTGTACAAACGAGCACAAGAAATAGCTGCTGCACCTGCACCTGAAACGATGATACGTACTTCCTCTATTTTTTTTCCTGCTAATTCTAATGCATTTAATAATGCTGCAGATGAAATGATTGCCGTACCGTGCTGGTCATCGTGCATCATTGGAATATCCAATTCTTCTTTCAGTCTTCTTTCAATTTCGAAAGCTTCAGGTGCTTTTATATCTTCTAAATTAATACCTCCAAATGTTGGTGCTATTGCCTTTACAGTTTGAATAAATAATTCTGGATCGCTTGCATCAATTTCAATATCAAAAACATCAATATCAGCAAATATTTTGAAAAGCAATCCTTTTCCTTCCATTACAGGTTTCGAAGCCTCTGGACCTATATCACCCAATCCTAAAACAGCTGTACCGTTTGTAATTACAGCAACTAAATTTCCTTTTGCAGTATATTTATAAACGTCTTCTTTGTTCTCAGCTATTTTTAAACATGGCTCGGCAACCCCTGGAGAATATGCTAATGATAAATCTCGTTGTGTAGAATATGGTTTTGTTGGAATTACTTCAATTTTACCAGGTTTCCCTGATGAATGGTAATCTAATGCTTCTTGTTTACGATTTTTCGACATAATTTCGATTGTTATAACCCCCAAAGATACAAAAAGGGATTAGACTTTAGCAAGTGAAATACTACAATTAACGTAATGATAAACTTCCTAAAAATATTGGATGAGTTTAATCATAAAATCGTCCAATATTTTAGTTGGTTCCTCGTATATCTTTAATATTCAATTGTAAAGTTTCTCTTTCTTTCCAAATATTTGTTTCTAAGGTATATAGCACATTAAAAGGTAATCCTGAAGCAACTAATTCCATTTTATCTGCCATTTTAAACGCGATTCCTTCAAGTACAATATCAGAATTTGGTTGAGTCATTGAAAGTTTTAAATGTTCTTCTTTAAGCAATCGAACATCAGTAGTAAAGACATTGGTTGACATAAAAACGGGCTTCATATTGCCTGGCCCGTGAGGTTCGAGTTGGTTTAATATTCGCTTTAAACGAGGTGTTTTAAGTCGATTTTCTTCTTTTGTAAATATTTCTTCGAAAGTTATTTCGATATCTACATTTTCTTCTGGAGCTAAATCTTCTGAAGCGATTGATTGACTAACAACTTGTTCGAATCGTTCTTGAAATTTTGTTAAATTATCCAAAGTTAAAGACATCCCAGCAGCGTGTTTATGTCCCCCAAATTGTTCTAATAAATCTTCACACTTGATCAATGCCTCGTGAATATCAAAATCGTTTACTGTTCTAGCGGAACCTGTTACCATTCCATTCGATTCTGTTAGTACAATAGTTGGTCGAAAGTGACGTTCTATCAAACGAGAAGCGACGATTCCAACGACTCCTTTGTGCCAATCATTTTGAAAAACTACGGTTGTTTTTTTGGAAGAATAATTTGCATCATTTTCAATTTGCTCCAATGCTTCAAATGTAATTTGTTGATCTAATACCCGACGTTCCAAATTGTCGTCATTGATTTCTTTTGCAATTTTTGAAACAGTATCGTAATCTTCAGAAATCATTAATTCTACTGAATGTCGACCCGAACGCAATCTACCTGCGGCGTTGATTCGTGGAGCAATGATAAAAACCACATCTGTTAAAGTAACAGGAAATTTACGCTTTGCAATTGACACTAATTCTTTAAAAGCTAAACGTGGTGCAGCATTCAAACGCAACATTCCGTGATAACACAAGACTCTATTTTCTCCTGTAATTGGAACGATATCAGCACCAATACTTACAGCAACTAAATCCAAATAGGAAAATAATTCTTCTTCGTTCCACTTGTTATTTATTGCTAATGCTTGCAAAAGTTTAAAACCTACACCACATCCCGACAATTCTTTATAAGGATACTTGCAGTCTTTTCGTTTTGGGTCAAGAATAATTCCATCAGGCAAAATATCTCCGGGATTATGGTGGTCACAGACTATAAAATCAATTCCTTTCTCATTAGAATAGTGTACTTTATCAATCGATTTTATACCACAATCTAACGAAATAATCAATGAGAAATTATTTTCTGCTGCATAATCAATTCCTAAAAAACTGACCCCATACCCTTCTTTATAACGATCAGGTATATAAAAATCAATATGCTCGTATTTCTGAATTAGGTAGGAGTACATCAAAGCTACTGCCGTTGTACCGTCGACATCATAATCCCCAAACAAAAGAATCTTTTCATTTTTAGATATGGCTAAATTGATTCTTTCGACAGCTCTATCCATGTCCTTCATTAAAAAAGGATTGTGTAATTCAGTAATCGAGGGTCTAAAAAATGATTGTGCTTGTTCAACCGTATTAATTTCTCTTTGAAGTAATAATTCTGAAACAACTCTACCGACTTTTAATGCTGAACGTAATTCTTCTACTTTAGAAGTTTCAATAGGTGATTTAACAAGCCATCTTTTTTGCATTTTCTCAATTTTTACTTGAAGTTAATTAAAAATATGAATATGAAAATTAAAAATATTAATGAATTATGAATTTGATACTAATTAAAAAACTAAATTTGAGTATGAGACATACATTATTTTTGCTTTCGTTTTTAACTATTTTTCAATCATTCGGACAAGTTTCATACGATTTTTCCGCTCCATTACCTATTGACGAAAAAACCATCACTTCCGTTTCATCTTCTGATTTTGGGACTTATATTTCTGAAAATAATGAAACAAAATACGTCTTTGATTCAAACGGAATTTGGATTGAAACAACGATTTTTAGTTCAATTTCAAAAGAGACAATTCGTGAATCTTCTAAATACATAGTTCGTAATGGTTTTATTTTTGGTGTAATTTCTAATGACTCACTTCCTTGTGTTTTAGAAAACGATAGATATCATTTTGGTTTAAAAAATAAGGAACAAATGATAGGTGAAAATTCTTTAAACGTTCTAAAGAAATTAAATTCTTCGTCGTATCTTTTAAATTTTAAAGAAAATGGTGGTTTTACTCCAAGTATTTTTACTTTTAACGGAAACATTTTGACTATTCAACATTTTGATTATGAAACAGGTACGAATCAGTTTTCAGCTATTGTTAATCAATCTATTAAGAAAGTTGAAGGGATGAATTACATTACACTTTCACCTTCAAAAGAAGAATGGAAAGAATTAGATAATAATATATTATTTGGTAGTAAGTTTACTTATCTTCGAAAATAAAGAAAAAGATCCCCCTAAATTAATTTTACTTCTCAAGAATAAATAAAAATTAAAGAATATTTCTACTGCACGTATATTTCAGTTTGTATAGTTTACTTTGTCAATGTAAATAATTGATTATGATTTTAATTAGTGATTATTTATTATAAAAAAACTTATTATTATTTCAAAAATAAAATTAACCTATCGCCTATGTCGTCAATCCTTCTCATTACTTTAATGAGAAGGATTTTTTATCAAATTTATGTCTGTTTAAATTCTTGCTAATTCACTAGCAATCGAAGCAAAGTAAATACCACTCATAAAAATGATTGTTCCGAATGTGACAGCTAAATATGATGCTATCTTATAGAAAATTCCTAACCCTTCTTTTTTTGAATATTTAAATAAAA
The DNA here is from genome assembly GCA_947380375.1 of Flavobacteriales bacterium. Classification (GTDB taxonomy): domain Bacteria; phylum Bacteroidota; class Bacteroidia; order Flavobacteriales_D; family Crocinitomicaceae; genus CAIUKX01. The sequence continues at coordinate 17,725 of CANCQX010000010.1, read as the reverse complement.
AAAATCCCATAAAAAGAACAGGTAAACCCAAAGATAAACACGATATAAAAATTGTATAAGGTACCATAATGTTTTGTTGTTAAAACATCAAATGTAGTAGTTAAATCGAGTTATTAATCTGAATATAAGATGATTGAAATCAGTCTGTTTAATGTGACTGAAATTTAATAGTATTCGTTTGCATAAATCTATACTTTTGGAAAACCTCCCTTTAAAATGAATTAAATTGTGTGACAATTGCATGACGTTAAATTTGCTGCTAAAATCGAAGCTACAATTCCTAGAACTAATATTTTTTAATATTTAAAAAAAATCCTCATAAAAAGAACAGTGTAAACCTAAAGATAAAAACGATATAAAAATTGTATAAGATACCATAATGTTTTGTTAATAAAACATCAAATGAAGTAGTTAGAGAGTTTAATTTGCTTGAATATAAGATGATTGAAATCAGTCTGTTTAAAGTAACTAAAATTTAACAGTATACGTTTGCATAAATCCATACTTTTGGAAAAACTCACTTTAAAATGAATTAATTTTTGTGTATTATGAAAACAAAAAATGTTGTAAAAGGAATTGCTTTTTCATTAGTTATTGGAATGGTAGCTTCGTGTACTGTTATTCGTCCAGGCCAAATTGGTATGAAGCAAACAATAGGTAAATTAAAACCAGGTGTTATTGCTTCAGGGTCAAAGTTATATAACCCATTTGTAACTAAAATTGTAAAAATAAATGTCCGAACGGTTGAGTTATATCAACAACTTGAATTACCTACAAAAGAAGGTTTAAATGTTAAAACAGAAATAATCTTGTTATACCACGTAAAACCAGAATCAGCAAGAGATATTTATATTAATTATGGTTCCAATTATCAAAAAGTAATTGTAGAAAGTAATTTTATAGCTACTGCTCGCCAGGTAAGTGCCAGATATGATGCTAAACAATTATATGCAATAGATAGAAAATTAGTTGAAAAAGCAATTTCAGATGAATTATCAGAGCACATTGCAAAAATTGGTTTTGTTATAGATGCAGTACTTTTGAAAGAAATTATTTTACCTAATGCAATGACACAGGCAATACAGTCGAAAGCGAGTGCAGAACAAGCAGCTCTTCAAATGGAATTTGTAATTCAAAAAGCTGTTAAAGAAGCGGAACGATTAACGATTGAAGCTGAAGGTATTAAAAAAGCACAATTAATTATAAATAGTTCATTATCAGAATCATTGTTAAAATATAACTATATCGAAATGATGAGAGGATTATCTAATTCTCCAAACGCAAAAATTATTTTAACCGATGGAAAAATCCCAGTGATGTTAGGTGACAAATAAATTCAATTAAATTTAAAAAAGGGGTAAATACACTATTTAATAGAGTTTTACCCCTTTTTGAATTTAATGACTTGCTTTAGACTCTGAAATTGCTATTTTTGTAGAAACCAATTTTTAAATTTTGTTAGATTTAATTTTAAAAGGGATAGTCACTGGATTTGTGTTAAGCATAATGGTAGGACCCGTTTTTTTTGTTTTGCTAGAAACTAGTATTAGAAAGGGTGCTAGAGCGGCACTTTCTTTTGATGCAGGTGTATTGTTGAGTGATTTTATCTATATTCTAATAGCTTATATTTTTTATTCTGAAGTTGCTAATTTAACAGAAGGTAAAAACACTGAAATTGCAAAAATAATTGGAGGAGCATTGTTCGTAATTTACGGAACTGTTAATTTTTTTAAAAAATTAAAACATCCACCTTTGGATGATGATGGCAATGTAATTCAAAATCAAAAAGATTATTTATTTCTTTTTTTAAAGGGGTTTTTGCTCAATTTTGCTAATCCTTTAGTCATTTTTTATTGGTTTAGCGTTATGACTTTAGCTTCTAAAAGCACAAGATTACCTAATGGCGAATCTGCTCCAGTTATGTTTTTTATAATGATTATTATGCTAACTTTTTTCTTTTTCGATGTTCTTAAAATTTTAGGCGCGAAAAAACTAAGACCATTGGTAACTGATAACTTATTAAAATCTTTAAACCAATTTATTGGTATTGTATTTGTTGGTTTTGGAGTCTTTTTGCTAATCAAAGGAATTAGTGGAAGTATGTAATTTCTACTATCAAAAAATGGTATATTATAAATTTCAAAAGATATATGTATGTTGAATTATTTAAAAATTGCCTTACTAATTTTTCCTATCTCGATATTTGCTCAAAATAGTATAAAAAGTGAAAATCTTTCTAAAAAAGAAGTCACTTATTGGGATTTTAATAAAACAAAAGTTCAAGCTTCTGGATGTTATTTTGTTGATGGAAGGGGAGAAAGTAAAGAAAAACATGGTAAATGGTCTTATTACGACAAATATGGTGTTTTACAAGAAGAACGAAATTACAACCGTGAAAAGTTAGATGGAAAAGTTGTTTTGTATTATCCAAACGGGAAATTAAAACAAGAAGGATATTTTAAAATGGGTAATCAAGATAGTGTTTACCGAGAATGGAATGAAACTGGTTTACTTTCGAGAGAAGGAATGTTCGAAATGAATCGCCCAAAAGGAATTTGGAAAAATTATTATTTAGATGGAAGAGAACGTTCATTGGAAGAAGAAATAGATAGCATCACTTTCATAAGAGCATTTTGGTTACCTGATGCAAAACATACTCAAACAATTATTGATGGTAATGGCGAATTTACTACTTTTCATTCGACTGGTACAATAAAAGAATGGTACAACTACAAAAATGGTCGTCCGAATGGTCCTTTTGAAGATCGTAGTATTTATGGCTATAATCTTTTAACTGGTTCATTCAAAGATGGTGAAAAAGATGGAGAATGGAAATATTACTACTACACTGGAGATTTAGAAAAAACAAGTACATACAAAAATGGTATTTTAAATGGTCCTTACAACTACTTTTACGATAAAGGTCAACTAAACGTTAATGGGAATTATTTAAATGGCAAGAAAGATGGTTTTTGGAAATGGTTCACTAATACTGGAACTCCCGATATGCAAGGTGATTTTGTAAAAGACCTTCAAGATGGAGAATGGATTTATTGGTATCCTACTGGAGAAAAATCATATACAGCTCATTATACTGTAGGTTTAAAATCAGGGAATTGGCATTATTTATACAAAGATGGGTCAACCTTTAAAAAAGGAGATTTTCTAAATGACTTAAAAGAAGGAAGGTGGCAAACCTGGTATGAAAATGGAACGCTATTAATGGACGGTATATATGAAAAAGGAAAAGAAGAGGGCGAATGGTTGAATTATTGGGAAGATGGAAAATTAAAGAATTCGGTTGCTTTTAAACACGGCGAAATGCACGGAGCTTGGAAGTCATTTTCTCCTACAGGTAACCCTAAATTAACAGGACATTACAAACAGAATTTTAAATCAGGCGAGTGGGTAGAATATTACGAGAATGGTCAACCCAAAGAATTAATTAACTACAAAGTTGCAGATGTAAAATCAAAAATGGAGTATGGCTATATGAAAAATCATACTGTTAAAGAAAGTATTAAAAACGGTCATTCCATTTCTTATTCTAAAAAAGATTTTAAAAAGACAGAAGAAGGAAACTATAAAAATGGTCATAAAGAAGGCGAATGGATTGATTTCTATCCAGGCGGAAAAATGACGGCTGTTTTTACTACTTATAAAAAAGGTGAATTGGATGGTCCTATGAGACAATACGATAGAAATGGTAAAATTTCATCAGAAATTAATTACTCAAAAGGTGTGAAAAATGGTAAATTCATTATCTACAACGAAAACGGAAAAATTATCAACGAGAAAAATTTCTCAAATGGAATTGAAGTTAAATAGATTTTATTAGACAATAGACCGCTCTTCGAGTTCAAAGACTAGAGTGCTATGTTTGTGACAAGTGTCAATTGATAATTATCAATTAATTTAGAATCGTTTTTTCAATAACAATAGGAAAATAGTTATGTTCTAATTTCTGAACTTTTGCTTGTATAGTTTCTATTGTATCGTTTTTGGTCACTTCACAATAAAATTGAGCGATTACCTTGCCTTCATCAAAATGTTCGTTAACAAAATGAATGGTAATACCCGTTTCAAATTCTTCAGATTCAAATACAGCTTTATGAACTTTGTTCCCATACATTCCTTGACCTCCAAATTTGGGAAGAAGTGCAGGATGAACATTTATGATTTTATTGGAATAATTGGTCAATAATTCTGCTGGAATTTTTCGAAGATAACCAGCTAAAATGATAAAGTCAATCCCTTTTTCCAAGCATATTTTAGTGAGTAAAGTTCCGTTTGAAACTTCATCATTCGATAAAATCAATGTTTCAACGTTCTTTTTTTGAGCTAATTCAACAATTGGTGCATCTTTTTTATTCGTTAAAACAAAGCCAATTTCAATTAATGAACTAAATGAAAAATAATCAATAATATTTAGAGCATTACTGCCATTTCCAGAAGCAAATAGTGCAAGTTTAATTTTTTTCATACGGCAAAGTTAAAAAGTATCATCCTATTTAGAGTAGTTCGGTAGTTCATTTTTGTTTAAAAATTAAATTTCAATATATATTATTCTAATAAAAATAAGCTGTAATCCTTTGTTAATAGAGTTGTTGAGGTATTTTAAACAATTGAATTTTAGTCAAGTTGATAATAATATGATTAATAATTTTGTTTTTAGCTACAAAATTTTTTTCTTTGTGACTTATAATTCATTAAAAAAAATAGAAATGTCTGAAATCAAAACGAAAGTAATATCTATTATAGTAGATAAATTAGGAGTTGAAGAGAGCGAAGTAACTAACGAAGCGAGTTTCACAAATGACCTTGGAGCTGATTCTCTTGACACTGTAGAATTGATTATGGAATTTGAAAAAGAATTCAATATTGCTATTCCAGATGATCAAGCAGAAAAAATCCAAACTGTTGGTGATGCTGTTTCTTACATCGAAGAGCACAAAAACTAAGAACAAAATTATTATTGAACGCTGAACAAAGTTATTCTGTATGGAATTAAAGAGAGTTGTAGTTACAGGTTTGGGCGCGCTTACGCCAATTGGAAATACGGTTGCCGAATATTGGGAATCATTAGTTCAAGGTAAAAGCGGTGCTGCTGCTATCCAACAATTTGACGCCTCTTTGTTCAAAACTCAATTTGCTTGTGAAGTAAAGAACTTCAATGTGGAAGACTTTATCGATCGTAAAGAAGCAAGAAAATTAGATCAATTTTCTCAGTACGCCATGGTTTCTGCTGCAGAAGCTATGGCGGATTCTGGGTTAATGGAATCAAATCCTAATGTAGACCGTATCGGTGTTATTTGGGGTTCAGGAATTGGTGGATTGAAAACGTTCCAAGACGAAGCTCAAAACTTTTTTCAAGGTGATGGAACGCCTAAAATTAATCCATTCTTTATTCCTAAAATGATTGCTGATATTGCTGCGGGGCATATTTCTATCAAATATGGTTTACGTGGACCAAACTACGTTACTGTATCTGCTTGTGCTTCAGCTACGAATGCAATTATTGATGCTTACAATTACATTCGTTTAGGAAAAGCTGATGCTTTCGTTACAGGAGGTTCTGAGGCTGCTGTTAATCAAATGGGTATTGGAGGTTTTAATGCATTAAAAGCATTATCAACAAGAAATGATGACCCACAAACAGCTTCTCGTCCTTTCGATTTAGATCGTGAAGGTTTTGTATTAGGAGAAGGTGCAGGTGCTATCATTTTAGAAGAGTATGAGCATGCTATTAAAAGAGGTGCTACTATCTATGCAGAAGTTGTAGGTGGCGGAATGTCTGGAGATGCATATCATATGACTGCTCCACATCCTGAAGGATTAGGCGCTAGAAACACGATGATTTCTGCTTTAGATGATGCTAATATGCATCCTTCGGAAGTAGATTATGTAAATGTTCATGGAACTTCTACTCCGCTAGGAGATGTTGCAGAAGTAAAAGCGATTCAACATGTTTTTGGTGAACATGCTTATAACTTAAACATAAGTTCAACTAAATCGATGACAGGTCATTTATTAGGTGCTGCAGGTGCTATTGAAGCGATTGCATGTATTTTGGCTGTTAAAAATGATATTGTTCCTCCAACAATAAATCATTTTACTGATGATCCAGAAATTGACAATAAATTAAATTTCACGTTTAACAAAGCACAAGAAAGAGTTGTAAATGTTGCTATATCTAATACATTTGGATTTGGTGGACATAATACAAGTGTAATAGTTAAAAAATTTAAAGGATAAAATTTGTTTTCGTTTAGTACATTCTTTTCGTTCAATAAATCAAAGAGTGAAAGAAAAATTAAACGATTTATAATTAATAGGTTTGGTTACCGTCCAAAAAATTTATATTTTTTCATACAAGCGGTTACTCATAAGTCTTTGAGCTACAGTAGTATATCCGAAACTTCTAACGAAAGGCTAGAGTTCTTGGGTGATTCTATTCTAGATGCTATTGTTGCTGAATTTGTTTTCAATCGTTTTCCAAATGATGACGAAGGTGAATTAACTAAAATTAAATCGAAATTAGTTAGCCGTAAAACACTTTCTTTAATTGCCGAAGAAATGGAATTAAGACAAATTATTCGTTATCAAAAAGGTCGAACTATTAATTTAAATACCCTTGAAGGAAATGCTTTTGAAGCAATTATAGGAGCTATTTATTTGGATGGGGGATATGATTCTGCTAAAAAAACGATTAATAATTCTGTTTTTAAAAATTATCTAGACCTCAACAGAATACTTGAAGAGGAAATTGATTTTAAATCAAAATTATACATTTGGAGTCAGAAAAATCAATTCAAATTAGATTTTCTTGTTTTGTCAGAGGAAAACAATGGAAGTAATTGGATTTATTCTGTTCTTACAATTATAAACGATATTCATTACGGACGTGGAATTGGAAGTTCAAAAAAAATGGCTGAACAAGCAGCTTCAAAAGAAACATTAGAGTTGATTGGGGAACTCTAAAGGAGACAATAGATTAAAAGACGATTGACATTAGACTTATTTCTAGTTTAATTAAAGAATTCACTTCTATATTCATAATGATTTTTAAACTAAAGACCTAACATTAATTTATATTACACGAAAATTCAAAATAAAATTGTGAAATTCAAGTTTATGTAATAACTTTGTAATTACATAAAACTACGAATTATGGAAATTTCTCTTATATCAATAGGTAATTCAAAAGGTATTCGATTACCAAAAACTATTCTTGAAAAATATAATATTCAAGATTCAATAGAATTAATACTCGAAAAAGGTTATATTATCTTAAAGCCAAAAACATCAGCTAGAAAAGGGTGGGATAAAGCATTTAAAAAAATGCACGAAAATGGTGATGATAAACCACTTATGAACGACGTATTTGAAGACGAAAATTTCGAAGAATGGACTTAAAACAATATCAAATTATACTTGTTAATCTTGATCCAACTATCGGAAGTGAGATGAAAAAAACGCGTCCTTGTGTAATTATTTCTCCTGATGAAATGAATAATTATATTGAAACAATTGTTGTTGCGCCGATGACAAGTAGTTCTAAAAATTACCCAACTAGAGTTGAAATAAAACATAACAAAACAAAAGGATGGGTTGTAATAGATCAAATTAGAACTATAGATAAAAAACGAGTCATCAAAATTTTTGGATTTTTATCAGATAAAGAAATTACAAATGTAAAATCTACAATTAAAGAAACATTTGTTGATTAATCACCAATAATTATAAATTCAAATAATTTTTCTATTTTTACATTGTATTAAATGGAAAAAAATAGCAATATAGCAGTTATTGGTGGCGGAAGTTGGGCAACAGCGCTTGTTAAAATCTTATGCAATAATTTACCTGTTGTTAATTGGTGGATGAGGAATGATGATGCAGTAGACCATATTATAAATTACAAGCATAACCCAAACTATTTACGATCAGTAGAATTTGATCTTTCTAAAATTAATGTAAGTTCTGATTTAGAATCAATTATTGGGAATGCCGATATAATTATCATTGCTACTCCTTCTGCATTTTTGGTTAAAATATTTGAAAATTTTCCAAAAGAACTTTTTAAAGACAAAGTTGTTTTTTCGGCTGTTAAAGGTATTATACCTGAATACAATGCAATTCCAGCGCGCTTTATTCATAAAACGTTTGGAACTCCCTACGATAAAATTGGAATTATTTGTGGGCCTTGTCACGCGGAAGAGGTTGCGTTAGAACGATTGTCGTATTTAACAATTGCTTGTCAACGTGAAAAAAGCGCAGAACATTTGGCTAAATTATTAGCTTGCCGTTATATTAAAACCACAGTTTCTGATGATTTATTTGGAACTGAATTTTCAGCTGTATTAAAAAATATATATGCTTTAGCATCCGGTATTTGTTCAGGATTAGGTTATGGAGATAACTTTCAATCTGTTTTAATTTCAAATGCAATTCAAGAAATTGAAAATTTTATTGATGAAATAAATCCAATTCACCGAGATGTAAAGTCAAGTGCTTATCTAGGTGATTTATTAGTAACGGCTTATTCTAAGTTTTCAAGAAATAGAACATTTGGTTTTATGATAGGAAAAGGATATTCAGTGAAAACGGCACAATTAGAAATGGAAATGATTGCTGAAGGTTATTATGCTACAAAATGCTTAATTGAAATCAATAAAAAATTCCAAGTTGAATTACCAATTGTTGAAGCTGTTTATAATATTCTTTACGAAAAAATATCACCTTCAATCGAAATGCGAATATTAGCAGATAAATTGAGCTAAGCTAATTTCTTTCTAAATTCAATTAATCCTTTTTATTTCACCTTTATTACCATTTATTTTATTCTTAGTTTTGCACTCTAAAAAATAAAAAATGAAAGTTTTTAAATTCGGAGGAGCATCAGTTAAGGATGGAGAAGCTGTTAAAAATGTCTCACATATTCTTTCACTTTTTGGCGGAGAAAAACGAACGGTTATTATTTCTGCTATGGGTAAGACCACTAACGAAATGGAAAAAATTGTCGATGCTCTATGGACGAATGACAAAAAAACGTTTTTAGAATTAGTGGATGACAGGCTTAAATTTCATTTAGCTATACTAAATGAGTTATTTACAGAAAAACATTTTTCAATTTATACCGAGGTTGAAAATATATTTGAGAATTTAAAAAATAAATTTGACCAACCTCGTTCAAGTAATTTTGATTTTGAATACGATCAAATTGTATCATTGGGTGAAGTAATTTCAACACTTATTGTTACTGCTTTTTTGAGAGAGGAAGGTCATTCTGTTACTTGGGCAGATTCTCGCCAATTGATTAGAACTAACAACACATACAGAGAAGGATTGGTTGATTGGGATACTACTGAAAATTTAATCAATACAAAATTCTTACCCGAATTTAAAAAATTTGACATTCAATTAACACAAGGTTTTATAGGCCATACTTCAGAAGGTTTTACCACAACTTTGGGTCGTGAAGGTTCTGATTATACAGCTGGTATTTTCGCTTATTGTTGCAATGCTGAAAGTGTTACCATTTGGAAAGATGTGCCAGGGATGTTAAATGCCGATCCAAAATGGTTTGATAATACCGTGAAATTGGATAGTATTTCATTTAGTGAAGCGATGGAATTAGCTTATTACGGTGCTACAGTTATTCATCCAAAAACAATCAAACCTCTTCAAAATAAAGGAATTCCATTGTACGTTAAATCTTTTATTAACCCACATTCAGAAGGCACAATTATCCAAGAATCGACAGAAAGAGATCATTTGATCCCATCGTTTATTTTCAAAATGAACCAATTGTATTTATCTATTACTCCTAAAGATTTTTCTTTTATTGTGGAGGAAAATTTAAGTGATATTTTTAATAGATTGGCTTCTGTAAATGCAAAAATTAACTTGATGCAAAATTCAGCATTAAGCTTTTCAGTAGCATTAGACCAAGATAAAATCGATATTCAAAAACTACTGGAAATCTTTCAAGAAACATACAATGTTGAATATACGGAAGGTTTAGAATTAGTTACAATCCGCCATTATGATCAAGCAACGATCGAAAGGGTTACGGAATCCAAAGAAGTAATTGTTGAGCAAAAAACAAAAGAGACTGCACGTTTTTTATTAAAAGATATTTGACTACAACAAAAACTTAAATTACTCGTTTAGAGCTGTTAAATTGTGCAAAGTACGAAATGAATTAAGTTTTAAGTGCTATCTTTTAATCAAAACGGGTTTTCCTGATAATACCTCGAAAGTTGCTTCAATATGCTCAGCTGATTTTGGTTGTTTTATGGAAGAAGTTTAGATAAAATCCGTGGTAATTCTATCGTTATTAATTTTAACCACTATATAGCCATTGTCTTTATTGTTACAGTATAATACATTGGGATTGTTTTCTAAATACATTTGCTGTATCTGTTGGGTTTCTTTTACTGTATTGTACTCATCATCATTAGCCGAAGTAATACTAGTAACAATAAACTCTACAGCTACATTATCTGAAGTGTCTTTCGTTCCTTCTAAATCAATTTCCAAGGCAAAAGCTTTATGAAAATCTCCTGTAACAAAAACTGTATTGTCGATTTTTTGGTTCTGTAAAAACCTTACTAATTGTGATCTTTCATAGGGATAACCTTCCCAGCCATCCATGTATTTTTCTTTTCCATTTGGACCTGTCATATTCAAAGGACCAAACGGTACTTGATTTCCTATAATGTTCCATACTTGATTCTTTTTTAAGTTATTTATCAACCATTTGTATTGCTCCTTCCCTAAAATTGTCCGGGTCGAATCTTTATAGTTTTCAGATTCCATTGTTACTTGTTCTGTTCGTCCTTCCAAACGAGTATCCAAAATAATTAAGTTGGCCAGTTTACCAATCAAAAAAGAACGGTATAAGCAATCTTCCTTGCTTTCTCTAACGGGTAACCATTCATAGTAAGCTTTTTTTGCAGCTTCTTTTCGAGTTATCCAATTTCCTTCATTTACCTGATGGTTTTCAGCACCTCCAGTATAAGAATTATTAGCTGATTCATGGTCATCCCACGTAGTAATAAATGGTTTTTCCTGATGAACTTTTAGTAAATCCTTATCCAAACGGTACAAAGAATAACGCGTTCGATAATCATTCAGTGTTACAATTTCATGTGCCGGTACATTTATTCTTCCTATCGCTGTATCCCCATAGTTTCCGACTCCGTATTCATAGATATAATCCCCCAAATGGACTACTAAATCAATCTCTTTATTGTTCGCAATTGATCGGTAATTATTGAAATATCCCCATTCATAATTGCTACAGGAAGCAAAAGCAATTTCAAAATCACTTTTATCCTTTGGTAAAGTTTTAGTTTTTCCAACTATAGACTGTATTTTATTGTAGCTAAAGCGATAATAATAAACAACATTAGGTTTCAGATTTTGTACATCCACTTTAACAGTAAAATCATGTGCTTCACTCGTCACCTGAGTTCCTTTTTGAACAACATTTTTGAAGAGGGAATCTTTAGCAATCTCCCAACCTACAGAAGCAGTTTTTAATTTTGTGTCAAGGGTAATTCTTGTCCAAATAATACAACTATTTTGCGTAGGATCACCACTGGCAAGGCCGTGATAAAAAGGTGCCTTTTTCGCATCAAGCTGAATCAATAAATCAGGATGAATATTCAACTCATTTTCTTGAGCCAACACATTCAATGCTAGAAAACTAAATATTATAATTTGTATCAAACGTTTCATAGTCCAAAAATAACACTTATAGACATAATTCAAGTTTTACGCAATGATAAATAAATGTTATGAATAAGTTAGCCTCATCAACCTAAGTAGAAATTTATACTATAATACATCTATAAATTTCGTAAGGAAGGCTGACGCACTCTTAGGTCTTTTTACTATCTTTACGGCGCGTAAAATTTTAAATCGAAATGAGTCAAAAATATCAAGAATACAAAGGTTTGAATTTGCCAAATGTGGCACAAGAAGTTTTAGAAAAATGGAACAATGATAAAGTTTTCGAGAAATCGATTTCTACTCGTGATGCTAACAAGCCATTTGTGTTTTTTGAAGGCCCTCCATCAGCGAATGGATTACCTGGTATTCATCATGTTATGGCTCGTTCTATCAAAGATATTTTTTGTCGTTATAAAACATTAAAAGGTTTTCAAGTTAAGCGTAAAGCTGGTTGGGATACACACGGACTTCCAATTGAGTTGGGTGTTGAAAAAGAACTAGGTATTACAAAAGAAGATATTGGTACTAAAATTTCTGTAGAAGATTACAACAAAGCTTGTAAGGAAACGGTTATGCGTTACACAGACATTTGGAACAACCTTACTGAAAAAATGGGGTATTGGGTAGATATGGACGATCCATACATTACCTATGAACCAAAATACATGGAATCAGTTTGGTGGTTGTTGGGTCAATTATACGAAAAAGGTTTAATCTACAAAGGTTATACAATCCAACCCTATTCACCAAAAGCAGGTACAGGATTATCGTCACACGAAATAAACCAACCAGGTTGTTACCGAGATGTTTCGGATACTACGGTTGTTGCGCAGTTTAAGGTTGTTGATGGTGAAAAAACGCCGTTTGGCTATTCTAACGCGGTTGTAGGTTCAGGTCATGCCCTGAACCTACAACCCGCAAAAAATATCCATTTTTTAGCATGGACAACAACTCCATGGACATTATCATCCAATACCGCATTATGTGTTGGACCAAAAATTGAATATGTATTGGTGAAATCATTCAATAAATACACATTCGAACCAATCAATGTAATTCTTGCTAAAAATCTTGTTGGATATCAATTTGGAGGGAAAGGATTTAATCTTGTTGAATCTGAAAGCGGTTTAGTTGCTTATAATCAAGGAGATAAACAAATTCCTTATTTCATAGCTGGAGAATGTTTAGGATCTGATTTAGTTGGAATAAAATACGAGCAATTATTACCAGGTGTTTTACCAGCTGAAAATCCAGAAGAAGCATTTAGAGTAATTAGTGGTGATTTCGTTACTACATCTGATGGTACAGGTATCGTTCACATAGCTCCTACTTTTGGAGCGGATGATGCGAGAGTTGCTTCAGAAGCAGGAGTTCCAGCAATGTTAGTGAAAGATGACAAAGGAAATTTAGTTCCATTGGTTGACTTGCAAGGTAAATTCAGGCCTGAAGTTGTTGAATTTGCTGGAATGTATGTTAAAAATGAATATTACAACGTAGGTGAAGCGCCAGAACGTTCGGCAGACGTTCAAATTGCAATCAAACTAAAAGAAGAAAATAAAGCGTTTAACGTAGCAAAATACGAACATAGTTACCCGCACTGTTGGAGAACTGACAAACCAATTTTATATTACCCATTAGATTCTTGGTTCATTAAAGCAACTGCTGCAAAGGACAGAATGATGGAATTGAACAAAACAATTAACTGGAAACCAGAATCAACAGGAACAGGACGTTTTGGAAAGTGGTTGGAAAATTTAAATGATTGGAATTTATCTCGTTCTCGTTATTGGGGTATTCCAATTCCAATTTGGTCAACTGCTGAAGGAGATGAAAGAATCATTATTTCTTCTGTTGAACAATTGAAAAACGAATGTGATAAAGCTGTTAAAGCTGGAGTAATGGCTGAAAATCCATTGGCTTCTTTCGTTATTGGAGATATGTCTGAAGAGAATTATTCTAAAATTGATTTACATAAAAATTATGTAGATACAATTACGCTTGTTTCAGCTTCAGGTAAACCGATGCAAAGAGAATCAGATTTAATTGACGTTTGGTTTGATTCAGGTTCAATGCCTTATGCACAATGGCATTATCCATTTGAAAACAAAGAATTAATTGACGATAATAAAAGTTTCCCTGGTGATTTCATCGCAGAAGGAGTAGATCAAACACGTGGTTGGTTCTATACTTTGCATGCAATTGCAACGATGGTATTCGATAAAGTAGCATACAAAAATGTAATTTCGAATGGTTTAGTACTAGACAAAAACGGACAAAAAATGTCAAAACGTTTGGGTAATACGGTTGAGCCTTTCAAATGTTTGGAGCAATATGGTCCGGATGCTACTCGTTGGTATATGATTACCAATGCACAACCTTGGGATAATTTGAAATTTGATTTAGATGGTATAACAGAAGTGCAACGTAAATTTTTCGGAACATTATACAATACCTATTCTTTCTTCACATTGTATGCAAATATTGATGGTTTTGATTATTCAGAAGCTGATATTGCTTTAGAAGAAAGACCAGAAATCGATCGTTGGGTACTTTCTCAGTTGCATTCATTGATTCAAAATGTTGATGAAGCGTTTGAAACTTACGAGCCTACAAAAGCAGGTCGTTTGATTCAGGATTTTGTTACCGATCAATTATCTAACTGGTATGTACGTTTATGTAGAAGAAGGTTCTGGAAAAGTGACAATTCAAAAGATAAATTATCAGCCTACCAAACATTGTATACTTGTTTAGAAACTGTTTCTATTTTAGGTTCACCTATTGCTCCGTTTTTTATGGATCAATTGTTCAATGATTTAAATGCAGTTACTAAACGTCACGATGTAATTTCTGTTCATTTAGCTGAATTCCCTAAAGTTGATCAATCAATCATTGATACATCTTTGGAAGCTCAAATGGAGATTGCTCAACGTGTTTCTTCAATGGTTTTAGGAATACGTAAGAAAGAAAGAATACGTGTCCGTCAGCCTTTGCAAACAATCATGGTTCCGACATTGAGTAAAACATTCTCGGACAATATAACGCACGTTAAAGATTTGATTCTTTCAGAAGTAAATGTCAAAGAATTGACATTGTTGGAAGAAGGAAATGGTGTTTTAGTGAAAAGCATCAAACCAAACTTTAAAACTATCGGTCCGAAATTCGGAAAACAAATGAAAGCTATTTCTGTTTTAGTAGCTTCTTTTACAACGGATGACATTGCTAAAATTGAAGCAAATAATGGTTGGAATGGAGAAATTGATGGTGAAGAAATTGCACTTGATTTAAATGATTTTGAAATTTTAGCTCAAGATATTCCAGGATGGTTGGTAAGTGTTGAAGGTGGTTTAACAGTTGCTTTAGATATTACTATTTCAGAAGAATTAAGAGCGGAAGGAATTGCCCGAGAATTGGTAAATAGAGTTCAAAATTTACGTAAAGATTCAGGTTTAGAAATTACCGACCGTATTTTACTAAAAGTCGACACAAATGATTTGATTCAAAGTGCTATTGCAGCAAATAAAGAATACGTTTGTAATGAAGTTTTAGCAAATGAAATTGTTTTTGAATCTTTAGGTCTAGATGCTTTGATTACAGATTTAGAAAATGAAGGAGATGCTAAAGTCTCTTTGGTGAAAGGGTAGATAAATTATTCTTATAAATTTTTAAAAGGTCGAGAATTATCTCGACCTTTTTTTATTGATTATCATTAAAAACTTTACCTTTATAACAGTAAAATTTTACCTTCTTAAAAAATAAAATTAACACAAGACCTCAATGAAACAAGACGACTATTTTCTGAAACAGATTGACATTTTAGGACGAATTTTAGGTAAAATCGTAAGTGATCTTTTAAAACTTAAGAGCAAAGGTGAAATAATGGAAGGTATTGAAACAATTACACTTGCTTTGAAGAATGAACTAGACTTAAATCTAAATGAAATTATATACTTAAATAGTAAAGATGTTTTGAAATTTCTTCAAGAAGAAAGGAAATTTAACAACGATAATCTAGAAAAATTAGCAGATATACTCTATATTTTGGGAGATAATTCTAACTCCGAAAACAAAATACCTCTATTAGAAAAAAGCTTGATTATTTATGAATACTTAAATAAAAATAGCACTACCTATTTTCCTGAAAGAATTAAGAAAATTGAGAAAATAAATAAAGTAGTAAATTTATAATATGCTAAAAAAATTAATCCTCTTTTCGAAAGAACTTCCATTAGGATTTAAATTATTGAATTTATGCATTTTATTACCTGTCTTAATTTGGCCTTTTATCCTATTTAGTTCCATTTTCATTTTTGATAATCCAGAAAATTTTGCGTTGGCATTTTTGTTGTTTTTAGTAATAATTGCATATCCTTTGTATTTGCTGATTATTGCTGAATTAAATGCTAGATTTTATTTCAAAAACAAATATTTGAGTCTTATACTTCCTATTTCGATAATAGGATTAATAATCAGTGGTATAATATATATTGCCACTTCGATGATTTCAGCTATAGAAGCAAACAAAAATGAGGAAAAGAAAAGAATTCAATATGGGTGGTTGGGAGACTGTGATACTTATCGAAAAAAGAATAACAAAGTATATTTTAATGACACGCTTGTAAATGGAATCGATGCGAAAACTGTTCACTATCTCGACTGTTTTTATATCATAGATGCCAAACAAGTATATAATGGAAAAGAAGTAATTTTGGGAAGCGACCCTTCAACGTTTGAAATATTAGATTGGGAGTGGCAAAAAGATAAAACACAATGTTACTTTCAAGGAAAACCAATGCCAAACATCGATGTAAAGTCTTTCATACTTTTAGAGAATAATTATTCTAAAGACAATAAAAGTGTTTATTATTATGATAAATTAGTTGTCGGTGCAGATCCAAAAACCTTTGTAGTAGATGACTTAACCTATCTCGGAAAAGATAAATATAATCGATATAAAGATGGGGAGAAAATCTTAAAAACAAAGAAATAATATTCTAATTAAGTCTCTTTGAGACATAAATTTTCTTTGAATCTTAAAATACCTCTTATAATCATTACAATCAGATTAATGATTCAAAAGTATACTAATATTCGTATTGAAATTAAGAATAATGCACTTCATTTTCATCAACCAAAGCATCCCCTTTCATTTTTAAAAATACTTGAATCAAAGCGACTACATCTTTTTCGCAATAAATTTTGATACGTTCCAAATCATTTTCTTCATAATAGACTCTTGCTACATCTGCACCGGAAATATCATCTTTTGGTGTAGGTATATTGAAAATATTACATAATAATGGTAAGGATGTATACGATTTATAGTCTCCAAATTTCCATAATTCCATTGTATCTAAATGGGATATTTCCCATGGTTTTTTTCCCGCGATATCTAAAATAGTTGGAAGCTTTAATCCGTTGACCAACATTCTTCTACAGATGTATGGAAAATCAAATTCTTTTGCGTTATGGCCGCATAAAATATGATAAGGACTATTGTATCGATCTTCTAAAAGGGTTGTAAATTGTCTTAATAATGTTTCTTCGTCGTCATGATAAAATGACTTTAAACGAATTTGTTTTTCTCCAATTGAAGTTGTGTGAACAAAACCAACAGAAATACAGATTATTTTTCCAAACTCAGCATAAATACTTGCTCTTTCACCGTAAAGTGTTTCAAATGATTTCTCATCGTTCTGCATAAATCGAGTTTTTGATTCAAATAAATGTTTTTTACTATCATCTAAATCATCGAATTTATAGGTTTGAGGAGCTGTTTCTATATCTAAAAACAATACTTTGTCAAGGTTAACTTTTTCTAACATATTTTGAATTTGGTACATTGAAGTTACATAAAAAATTGAAACATCTAGTTTATTTTATACCAAACTAATTAAACTAATTTAGGATAAGAAAATTTTAAATAAGTGTAGTAAGTAAATTATCATCTCCGACTTTGTTACCTAAATTATTTTTGGTAGTATTTATT
>CANCQX010000009.1 GCA_947380375.1 Flavobacteriales bacterium | reverse complement strand
AATTGTAGGAGAGCCTATTCCATTCGATTCTTTACCTCAAGAATTAAATGAACGTAAACAAGCTTTTTGGGTAAAAGATAAAGTATACGAATTACGAAAACATTCACTATGAATTTGAAAAAAGAAATTATAGCTCCGATTGATAAATCTATTCTTAAACAAGAATTGAATACTGAACGTTATATTCGTAAAACACGAAAAGGTGATAATGAAATATACATTATTAACCAACACAATGCTCCAAATACCTTACTAGAAATAGGACGATTAAGAGAAGTTACTTTTAGAGCTTCTGGAGGTGGAACAGGTGAATCAATTGATTTAGATGAATTTGACACAAACGAAATTTGCTATGATCAGTTAATTGTTTGGTCTCCAGAAGATGAAGAAATAATTGGTGGATATAGATTTATAAAATGCATTGATACTCTTAATCTTCCAAATAAAGAAATCCTTTTATCAACTAGTCATTATTTTAAATTTACAGAAAAATTCATTTCTAAATATTTACCTTATACTATTGAATTAGGTAGAAGCTTTGTTCAACCTAATTTTCAACCAACTGTAAATCCAAAGAAAGGATTATTTGCTTTAGATAATATATGGGATGGATTAGGTGCATTGATAGTTAAAAATCCGACAATAAAATATTTTTTCGGGAAGGTTACTATGTATCCAAATTACAATACTGAAAGTAGGGATTTCCTTTTATATTTTATGCATCATTATTTTCCAGATAATGAAAATTTAATGACCCCTTTTCATCCTTTGGTGCAAAATTATGATTGTACTCTTTTTGAAAAATTATTAAATGGACTTGATTTTAAAGAAGGTTTTAAAATTTTAAATGCTTTTGTGAAAGAAAGAGGCGAATTCATCCCACCATTAGTCAATATTTATATGGGATTGTCTCCAAGTATGAAAACCTTTGGGACTGCCGTAAATTCTGAATTTGGAGATGTAGAAGAAACAGGTATTTTAGTAACGATTGCTGATATTTACGAAGAGAAAAAAGAACGTCATATTCAATCGATGTGATTAATTTAATGTTGAATTTTTGATGAATATTTAATCCAAAATTAAACATCAAAAATTCAACATTTATAATTTATAATTATATTTCCACTACCATTTCGTGTTTTTCAATCAATTTTCTTAGATTTATCAATGCGTATCTCATTCTTCCCAATGCTGTATTGATACTAATATTCTCCATTTCAGAGATATCCTGAAAAGATAAATCTTGAAAAATTCTCATCTTCAATATATCTCTTTGACTAACAGGTAGATACTCTACTAAGTTCACCATTTGAGATTCTAATTCATCTTTTAAAATAGATTCCTCTATATTTCTATCAGTTAATTTTAAAGTTGAAAAAATAGTATAATCATCAGATTTAGATGATGATTCAGATATAAATCGAACTCTTGAAACACGTCTAAAATGGTCTATTACTAAGTTATGAGCTATTCTCATTGCCCAAGGTAAAAATTTACCTTCCTCGTTATATGAACCAGATTTTAAAGTATTGATTATTTTAATAAATGTCTCTTGAAATATATCTTCCGTTAAATCGTTGTCACGAAGCTTCATTCCAATAAAACGATGAATCTTATTTTTATGACGCATTAAAAGGATTTCAAAAGCCTTTTCGTTACCATTAATATATTCGTTGATGAGATCGCGATCTTCTGTTTGCTTATTAATCATAATTCACTCGTTTAGAAGTAAAACAATTTGTTTTGTACTTAAAAATTTTAAAAGAGTAAAATTATATCTATAGGCTTATCGCTTTTTAATTATTTGATACGAAAATACATAAAAAATGTTAACCTCCAAGTTTTTCTTTACATTTTTATTTTAAGTGTAGATTTCATTGATTAATAGATTTCAAATTAAAAATTACAGATAACAGATTAATACCAAATTTGTAATCTTCAATCTGACAATCTGTAATCAAAATAACTATCTTTGAAATCATCATTATGAAAAGGTTCAATTATGCAGAAATACATTGAAATTAAAGGAGCTCGAGTACACAATCTTAAAAATATAGATGTTAAAATTCCTCACGGAAAATTAACTGTAATTACTGGTCTCTCAGGTTCTGGAAAATCTTCTCTTGCTTTTGATACCTTATACGCTGAAGGTCAAAGACGTTATATTGAAAGTTTATCTTCTTATGCACGTCAATTTTTAGGAAAGCTAGATAAGCCTGAAACGGATTATATAAAAGGAATTTCTCCAGCAATCGCTATTGAACAAAAAGTAATTTCTAATAATCCTCGTTCTACGGTTGGAACAAGTACAGAGATTTATAATTACATCAAAATATTATTTGCTCGAGTTGGTAAGACTTTCTCTCCTATTTCTAGTTTAGAAGTTAAAAAGCATACTGTTGCTGATGTAATCGATTTTTTAAAATCACAACAGATTGAAATGAGAGTAATGATCCTCGCTCCTATTCAAGGGTTTAAAAAATATGGAATTGAGCGACAATTAAACTTATTGAAAGATCAAGGTTATGTTCGACTTTTTTTAGAAAAAGAAACATTAGATATTGAAGATGTTTTGACAAATATTCCTACAAATATTGAAAATGCCTTCTTGTTAATCGATCGAATTAAAATTGATTTTTCTAACGAAGATGAGAATGGACGAATTAGCGATTCTATAGGTTTAGCATTTACCGAAGGTGAGGGTTTTTGTGAAATTTATTTTCCTGAAAATGATTCCTCTTATCCATTTTCTAATAAATTCGAACTAGATGGTATTGAATTTCAAGAACCTAGTGAACATTTTTTCACTTTTAATAATCCGTATGGTGCGTGTAAAAAATGTGAAGGTTTTGGACAAGTAATTGGAGTCGATTCTAATTTAGTTTTTCCTAATAGAAGTTTATCAGTATATGAAGGTGCTATTTTCCCTTGGAAAGGAGAAACTATGGGTGAATATTTAAATCAACTTGTCTACAACGCTAAGAAATTCGATTTTCCAATTCACCGACCTATTGATGAATTATCAAAAGAAGAATACCAACTTTTATGGGATGGAAATATTTTTTTCACAGGTTTAAATGATTTTTTTAAGTTCTTAGAATCACAAACTTATAAAATTCAATACCGTGTAATGCTATCTCGCTACAGAGGGAAAACCGAATGTCCCGATTGTAAAGGAACACGTTTGCGTAAAGATGCTAATTATGTTTTAGTTAATAATAGTTCTGTTACAGATATTGTTTTAATGCCTGTTTCTGATAGTTTAGATTTTTTTAAGAATTTAGAATTAAATGATTATGACAGACAAGTTGCTAAAAGGATTTTACCTGAAATTGTAAATAGACTCTCTTTTTTAAATGAAGTTGGATTAGGGTATTTAACTTTAAATCGTCAATCAAATTCTCTTTCCGGAGGCGAATCTCAACGAATCAATTTAGCAACTTCATTAGGAAGTAGCTTGGTCGGTTCAATGTATATTTTAGACGAGCCTAGTATAGGTCTTCACCCAAGAGATACACATCGATTAATACAAGTTCTAAAAAATCTTCGTGACCTAGGCAACACAGTAATAGTAGTGGAACACGAAGAAGAAATGATGAAAGCAGCAGATGAAATCATTGATATTGGTCCGATGGCTGGAATTTATGGTGGAGAAGTTGTTTTTCAGGGTAATTTCAGTCAATTAATAGACAATAATGAGAGTTTAACAGCTAAATACTTAACAGGAAAAAAAATAATTCCTATTCCAACGAAAAGAAGAATTTCAAAAAACAAACTTACAGTAAAGGGCGCAAGGCAAAATAATTTAAAAAACGTTTCTGTAAATATTCCTTTGAATAGTTTAGTTTGTATAACTGGAGTAAGTGGTTCAGGGAAATCCACTTTAATCAAAGATATTCTTTATCCTGCTATTCGAAAAGAACTAGGTCAATTTGGAGATTTTCAAGGTAATTTCACCGAACTTTCGGGCGACTTTAAAATAGTTAAAGCTGTAGAATTCATTGATCAAAACCCAATTGGAAAATCTTCTCGCAGTAATCCAATCACTTATGTAAAAGCATTTGATGATATTCGAGATTTGTTTTGTAGACAACATATTTCTAAATTAAGGGGTTACAAACCTGGCTTCTTTAGTTTTAATGTTGATGGAGGTCGTTGTGAAGTTTGTGAGGGTGAAGGAGAAATTACAGTTGGAATGCAATTTATGGCTGATGTTCATTTACCTTGTGATAATTGTCACGGAAAACGCTACAAATCAGAAACTTTAGAAGTTGAATATAGAGGAAAAAACATCGCCGACATTCTTGAAATGGATATTCAATCAGCTTTAGACTTTTTCAAAGAAGTGGCGGATAAGTTAGAACAAAAAATAGTTGAGAAAATTCAACCATTAGTAAACGTTGGATTAGGTTATGTTTCTCTAGGTCAATCTTCTAGTACTTTGAGTGGTGGAGAAGCTCAACGAATTAAATTAGCCTCATTTTTAGCGAAAGGTGGAAGTTCTCCTTCTACCCTATTTATATTTGATGAACCAACAACAGGGCTTCATTTTCACGATATTAATAAACTAATTATTGCATTTAATGAGCTAATAAATGCAGGGCATTCAGTTATAGTAATTGAACACAATACAGAAGTAATAAAATGTTCAGATTGGATTATTGACATTGGTCCTGAAGGTGGGGAAAAAGGTGGAAATATCATTTTTGAAGGAACACCTGAAGCATTGGTTTTAGAAAAGGAAAATTATACAGGACAATTTTTGAAGAGAAAAATTTAAGTTGTAATTTTATCCTTCAAAAACAGTTTTTCCAGTTGCTATATCCATATCGAATTCACCTTCACTTTTTGCTATTACGACAGAAGCGAGACAATTACCTAAAACATTCACACTCGTTCTACCCATATCCATTAGAGCATCTACTGCTAATATAACACTTGCTTGTTCAGGATCTAAACCCATTGAAGCTACAGTCCCTGCTAAAATAACGAAAGAAGCGCCTCTAACACCTGCAACACCTTTACTTGTAAGCATTAACACAAAACAAATTGTAATTTGTTCACTAATTGATAAATTAATACCTGACATTTGAGCAACAAAAACAGAAGCTAATGAAAGATAAAGAGTTGTTCCGTCTAAATTAAAACTATAACCAGTTGGAATTACAAATGCTACTACTTTTTTTGCAACCCCAAATTTCTCTAAATTTTCCATAGCTATCGGTAAAGAAGCTTCGCTGCTAGCAGTTGCAAAAGCTAAAGAAACAGGTTCAGAAACAGCATTCAAAAAACGACGTATTGGAATTTTCGCCAACAATGCTATTGGTAAAAAAACAGTTAATACAAATACGATTAATGAAACATATAAAGTACCTACAAGTTTTAATAAACTTAACAAAACATCAACTCCAGATTTTGCAACCGTACTTGATAATGCTCCAAAAACAGCTAAAGGAGCTAAATACATTACAATATCAGTAAACTTAAACATTACTTCACTTAATCCTTCAAAGAAACTAAGCATTGTAGCTTTATGTGTTTCGTGTTTAACCATACCTAAACCAACTGCAAAAATTACTGAAAAGATAACAACCTGAAGAATATTATTCTCAGTAATTGATTTAGTAATATTTTCCGGGAAAATTTCAATAAGATGATCTTTAGGAGCTTCTGTTTGCTTAAGGAGCTCAGCCGATTTTTCAGTGTCTGCTGAACGTGCTTCAACATGAACACCTACACCAGCTTGACTAACATTTATAGCTAAAAGCCCTATAAATAAAGCAATCGTCGTTACAATTTCAAAATACAATATACTCTTTAAACCAATTCTACCTACTTGTTTAATATTACTATGTCCTGCAATTCCGACTACAAGAGTACCAAATATCAAAGGAGCGACTAGGGATTTAATAAGTCGAAGGAAAATTTTACCAAATCTTTCCATTTCCAAAGCAAAACTTGGAAAATCTATTCCTACTTCAATGCCTATAATCATAGCAGAAAATATCCACAAAGACATTTTTTTACGCTTATATGAAACTACAAATAAAAAAACCATTAAGATATATCTTACACTTTTGAAAATTTCAGGTTGTATATATTGTAATGATGACTCTAAAAAGAACAAACACCCAATCAACATAAAAGCGCTAACGTACCAAAATAAAGAATAAAATGATTTCATATTTATATAATTTGAAGTCAACAAATATAGAAATAAATAAAGTTAGAGTCGATTTTTAAACATTCAGAAAGTTATAATAATAAAAATAGGATTTTTTACAAAGTTTTATTGTCGTAACAAAGAAAATTTGTACTATTGTACTGCTGAATGAAAAAAAATCTTTATTCACATCCAAAATCAAAAATAGATTTCGTAAGAAAACATCTCAATATTCAAAACATACATTTATCATTTTTATGGATAAAAAAGATTTAGAGAGCAAGAAACTCCCTGATTTAAAGGAAATTGCAAAAACATTAGGAATTGCAAACTTTGAAACACTAAAAAAAGCAGATTTAATTGATCAAATTATTTCTTTTGAAATACCTTTAAAACCAGTAAGATCGGTTAAAACAAAAGAGGTGAAAATTTCTCCTTCTGAAAAGGTTGTTAAAACACCTGTTTCAAAATCAGTTAAAAAAGAGGTTATTATTAAATCTTCCGAAACGAATACTGATTCAATAGTTGAAATTGAAAAGCCTAAAAGGGCACGTACGGTTAAAAAAATAATTATTTCAGACGATAAAAAGGATCTTCAAGTTGAACTATTTGCTCCACAAAAGGAAAATGAAAAGTTGAATTTAGAATCTAAAACTGAACCAATAGTTTTAACATCTCAAGAAAACCCAAATATTATAAAAAAATACAATAAACCAAATCCACACCCAAGTAAGTTACTTAAACAAGCTGCCGAAAATGCTGTTGCAGGTATTCCTAATTCAGAAAATAATTCTGAACCAAAATTAAATCCGAAACAAGGAATTGATAGGACTCAAGTTAGAAATCCAAATTCTAATAATCCTAATCATCCAAGTTATAAAAAAGATATTCAAACAAACACAAACCAAAATAATATAAATCAGAATTTACAACAAAACAAACTACAACAAAACAATAACCCAAATCAAAATAAAACTCCTCAACAAATCGAAAGAGAAAAAGAGGAAGAAACTTATGATTTAGTAGGTGTTGTTTCGGCCGAAGGTGTATTAGAGGTTTCAACTGAAGGTTTTGGATTCTTACGTTCATCTGATTATAATTATTTACCTTCACCTGATGATGTTTATGTTTCTCAAAGTCAGATAAAATTATTTGGTGTAAAAACAGGAGATACAATAAAAGGTTCTATTCGTCCTCCTAGAGAAGGGGAAAAATTTTTCCCCTTAGTAAAAGTAGATTCTATAAATGGCCGTCACCCATCTTACATTAGAGATCGTGTCCCTTTTCAATATTTAACACCACTTTTCCCTGACGAAAAATTTAAGTTGACAGGACATAAACAAGAAACACTTTCAACGAGAGTAATGGATATGTTTGCTCCAATTGGTAAAGGTCAACGTGGACTTATTGTTGCGCAACCAAAAACAGGTAAAACAATGTTGTTAAAGGATGTTGCTAATGCAATCGCAGCAAATCATCCAGAAACATATTTAATAGTTCTTCTTATTGATGAACGACCAGAGGAGGTTACTGATATGGCTAGAAGTGTTAAAGCAGAAGTGATTGCTTCTACTTTTGATGAACCTGCTGATAGACATGTGAAAGTTGCGAATATGGTACTTGAGAAAGCAAAAAGAATGGTTGAATGTGGTCATGATGTCTGTATTCTTTTAGATTCAATTACTCGTTTAGCACGTGCTTATAACACTGTTTCTCCTTCATCAGGCAAAGTTCTTTCGGGTGGTGTAGATGCAAATGCACTGCACAAACCAAAACGTTTCTTTGGTTCTGCAAGAAAAATTGAAAATGGAGGATCTCTTACAATTTTAGCAACTGCACTTACTGATACAGGTTCTAAAATGGATGAAGTAATCTTTGAAGAATTTAAAGGAACAGGTAACATGGAATTACAATTGGATCGTAAAATTGCTAACCGTCGTGTATTCCCTGCTATTGACCTTGTTGCTTCTGGTACAAGAAGAGATGATTTATTATTAGGAAAAGATGTTTTACAACGTATTTGGGTACTTCGTAAATTTATTTCTGATATGAATCCAATAGAAGCAATGGAGTTTTTGAAGAACAATATGGAAACAACAATTTCAAATGAGGAATTTTTAGTTTCAATGAATAGATGACAATAATAATTTTTGATGCTTGGTGTTGAATTTGTGAATCTACTATTCAACATAAAAAATCAAAAATCAAAAAAATAAAAATATGCGTATTACATTAAAAATTGGAATTTTATTCGCATTTGGATGGATGCTTATTAAGCTTAGTATTTTTGGTATTGGTATTTCTTCTGAGGAATCATTAAAACCATCTTTGCTTATAAATATGTTTTTGTTAATTTTAGCAATAACAGTTGGATTGTATCTTCAAAAGAGAAAGGATACTGAAGAAAGTAATGCTTTAAGAGATATTAAAAATGGACTCAGTGCTGGTGTACCTTATGCAATTTTGGTTAGCATTTTTATATTTTTCTATTACTCTAAAATTGACCCTAGCTTTACAAAACATAAAATCGCTGAAAGTTCAGTTGAATTGAAAAAAGTGATGGATAATCCTGTTAAATTAAAAAAACTAAAGGAGACAAATCCAGATTTTGAAGTTATGACAAACAAACAAATCATCAAAGCTGTTCTAAAAAATAGTGAAAGTGCCTACAATCCTAAATCTACTGCAATAATGTCTTTGGCTGCAATGCTACTTTATTCAACTTTAAACAGTGTTTTTATTACAATAATATTCAGAAAAATAGTTTTTAGAAAAAAATAAAAAACTTTAGACGTAAAGTTCAAATTTGTTAAATAGTAAAAGTATTTTATTCAATAATTAAATTTTTATTTATTGATAGTATTAACCAAAAAAACGAATTCACTGTTATTTACTTTTAAATTATTTTTCCAAAAATATATGTATAACCTATTTAGGAATAATCATTTTAAATTTCACCATTTAATCTTTACTAATCGATCATAAATATCTTCATAAAGAGGTAATACATTTTTTAGACTAAAAACTTTTGCACGTTTCAATGAATTCAATCTAAATTGCTGAAATAAAGATTCATTTTTTAATAGATAAATAGCGTTTTCAGCCATCTCTTCTACGTTGCCTACATTTGATAAAAAACCAGTTTCTCCTTGTAAATTCACTTCTGGAATACCTCCCGTATTGGATGATATTACAGGAACTCCTACAGCCATTGCTTCTAATGCAGCTAGACCAAAACTTTCTGTTTCGGAAGGCAAAATAAAAAGATCTGACATTTCTAAAACATGTGAAGTATCACTTACTTTCCCTACAAAAATAACTCGACCGCACAAATTTAATTCACGGCATAATCGCTCTAAATTATTTCTTTCTGGACCATCACCTGCAAAAATTAATTTAGATGGAACTTGTTCGTTTACTAATGCAAATATTTTTAAAACATCTTCAACTCTTTTAACCTTTCTAAAATTTGAAATGTGACATAAAATTCGTTCATCATCATTAGCGTATCTTCTCCTTTTTACATAATCAATTTCCAATAAATTTTCTTTAGAATCTATAAAATTTGGAATGACATGAATTTCTCGATCCGTATTAAAATGAGAATAAGTATCGTCTTTCAAACTTTGAGAAACTGCGGTTATAGCATCAGATTGATTTATGCAAAAAGTAATTACTGGCTCAAATGAAGGATCTTTTCCAACCAATGTTATGTCAGTTCCGTGAAGAGTCGTTACAAAAGGGATTTCAATTCCCTGTGATCTTAAAATTTGTTGAGCCATATAAGCAGCCGAGGCATGAGGTATTGCATAATGAACATGTAATAAATTCAACTTTTCATATTTCACTACATCCACCATTTTACTTGCTAATATCGTTTCATATGGTTGATGTTCAAAAAGTGGATAATCACTAAGTGCTACTTCATGATAATAAATATTTTCACGAAAACTGCCCAATCTAACAGGTTGAGAATAGGTTATAAAGTGAATTTCGTGGCCTTTTTTCGCTAATGCTTTACCTAATTCTGTTGCTACTACTCCACTTCCTCCAAATGTTGGATACAATACGATTCCTATTTTCATTTTCGTTTATTTTTTCGCAGATAAAACTGCATCATAAATTGCTTTCTGAATATTTGTTCGAATATTCATATCTCGTATCTTCCAATTATCTTGATTTTGGTAGACCCTATTTGACAAGAACACGTAATTTATTTGATATTCTGGATCTGCCCAAGCCAATGTTCCTGTAAAACCTGAATGACCAAAACTTGATTGAGAAGCTACTTCATGACATGTTCCTCCTCCAGAGTTCTTTGGTCGATCAAAACCAATCCCCCTCCTATTTCCTGGAGGAAATTGACAACGTGTATATTGTTCAATAACAGATTTATCTATATAAGATGTATTTCCATATGTTCCTTTATTTAGAAGTAGTTGCATCAAAGAAGCTAAATCTGTTGCATTCGAAAATAAGCCGGCATGACCTCCTACCCCTCCTAGCATTGCTGCTCCGGGATCATGAACGTAACCATGAACTTGTTGTTTTCTAAATGCTTTATCGTTTTCTGTTGGAACAATCTGCGAAATAGGAAAGTAATTCAATGGTTTATACCTCATATATTTTAATCCCATTGGTTCGTATAAATTTCTCATTAGGTATTCATCTAAAGATTGAGAAGACTGTTTTTCAACTATTTTCTTAATGAAATAATACCCTAAATCTGAATATTCATATTTCTTAGGACCTAATTCTGATGAAAGGATACGTTTATAAATAGAATCAGTATATGAATTTTTAATCCAAATACCTTTAGACACTTGATTTTCAAATCCATCTTTCTTTTCATCGGAATAAATACTTGAATTTAATTCACCATCTTTCAAAGTTCTCTTATAAAATGGAATCCAAGCTGTTAATCCTGCTTGATGCGTCATCATATCCTTTAATAAAATATCACCAAATTGACTTCCTTCAGTTAATTCAGGTAAATAATCTTTTAGTGTTTTGTCAATTGAAAACTTTCCTTCAGACTGTAATTTCATTAGTGCCATTGTTGAACCTGCAATCTTTGTAACTGAAGCAATGTCATAAACATCTGTATCTTTTACTTTTATTGTATCTTCATATCGTTGTGTCCCGAAACTTTTTTGATAAATAATTTTACCTTCTACAGCAACGACAATTTGACAACCTGGAAAAGCACCACTAACAACTCCATTATTGGCAATTTTATCTATTTCTAATAATTTTCGAGGATCAATCCCTAATTCTTCAGGTTGTGAAAATTTTAAACGTCCATTACTTTCTACTTTTTCTCCAGAATTAATTGGAAATTGCTTTGAAATAGTAAATGGTAATTTTCCATTTGCTGGTATCGCTCCAAAAACAAATTGTGACATCCTTTCTAATGCAATTGAATTATTTTCATATCCCAAAACAATTGAATTAATTCCTTTTAAATTAATTTTACTTTTCAAAACCAATGGATTACCAAAAATAATCAATGCTTTATCTTGATCTTTAGGTAAATCATTAATCCATTCTCTCCAACCTTCAGGCATTCCAAAATCATTTCGTGGCCTCACAGTGTTTGCATGTAAAGAAGCGATTACAACATCATAATTCTCTAATTTATCACCCAATCTTTCTTGAGCCTCCTTTACTGTAAAAAAATGAAAATGGTCAATTTTTGAAAAACGATCTAATCCATCCCTGAAAGATGCTGTGTGAGCTCCAATACTAATTCTAGCAATTTTTTTATCTACCTTTTTTAAAGGAAATAAATCTTTTTGATTTTTTAATACAGTTATCGCTTTTTCATAAATTTCTTTTTTAGCCCAATCTATCTCTCCTTCCGAATATGATTTTAATTCTTTAGGATTTAATACATATTTGTACTTAGCTTTTAAAACCTTTAAACATCGTTTATCTATTTCTAATAATGAAATTTTACCCGTTTTAACTTTGTTAGAAATTGCAGAAATTGCTTCATTTACACTTTCAGGAAACAATAAAATATCACACCCCGCTTCAAAAGCTTTCACAACTACTTCTGTTTTACCAAATTTATCAGCAACTGCTTTCATATTTAACGCATCGCTAATTACCAATCCCTCAAAACCTAATGAATCTTGCAAATAACCTTGAATTGTTCTTTTTGACAAACTACTAGGTAAACCTGAATTATCAATAGCAGGAACATTTAAATGACCAACCATAACTGAAGATGCTCCTGCTTTTAATCCTTCTCTAAAAGGCAATAAATCAACTTCTTTAATACTATTTAATGATTCCGATACCGTCGGTAATTCTAAATGTGAGTCTTTATCGGTGTTTCCATGTCCTGGAAAATGCTTTATACTAGCAATTACACCATTCCCTTCAATTCCTTTAACAGTTGCTCTTACATGTTCTGCAACTTTATTAGGGTTTTCACCATAAGATCGAAATCCGATAACTGGATTATCAGGATTACTATTTACATCTGCTACAGGTGAAAAATTCATATGAATTCCTAATTCTCGACATTCTTGAGCCATCATTGCACCTATTTTTTCAGAGGATTTAACATCATCAGCAGCTCCGATAGTATATGCATAAGGAAATCTAGATTCACCAAAAATTCTCATTTGAATCCCCCATTCAGCATCCATTCCTACTAATAAAGGAATTTTACTCGCTTTTTGAAAACGTGAAATCGCAAGTTTAAGATTATCTTTCTCACCTTGAAAAAAAATTATTCCACCAACCTTTTCATTCTCAACAAAATTTTGAACCTCTTGCAAATGCTTCTCACCTTGATTTGAATAAGCAGGAACCATAAAAAATTGACCTATTTTTTCTTCAAGAGACATTTGAGAAAGTTGATCCTGAGCCCAAGTATCTTCATTCGAAATTTCAAATGTTTTTTTATTTGTTCTCTTGGCCTTCGAAGTGTAACTAAAAAACAAAATAGCGACTACTAAACAACCAAAAACAAGAACAAAACCTTTAATTTTATTTAATAAATTCATATTACGAAGTTAACTTTTGTACATTAAATAGGTTCTAATAATTGCTTTATTTTTAAACAAAAAGTAAACCATAACTTTTAATAAATAGAAATGTGTCTATTTGTCAGAATTGAATACTATGGAATGATTCTTGAAAATAAAATGAAAATAGTTATTTTTACTTTTTTAGAACAAATAAATACCGAAAAGGAATTTTAGAATGAGTGATGTAATTAAGTTATTGCCCGATCATATTGCAAATCAAATAGCAGCTGGCGAAGTTATTCAACGACCTGCTTCTGTGGTTAAAGAAATGGTTGAAAATGCAATTGATGCTGGTGCTACAAAAATCGAAGTGGTAATAAAAGATGCCGGAAAAACACTCATTCAAATTGTTGACAATGGAAAAGGAATGTCAACATTCGATGCTCGTATGTGTTTTGAAAGACATGCAACGAGTAAAGTCGCTAAAGCTGAAGATTTATTTACTTTAACAACAAAAGGATTCAGAGGGGAAGCTTTGGCTTCTGTTGCTGCAATTGCTCACGTAACATTAAAAACCAAACTTGAACAAGATGAAGTAGGTAATTTACTCCAAATTGAAGGAAGTAAAGTTGTTAAACAAGAACCTATTGTTTGCCCAACTGGATCATCATTTGAAGTGAAAAACTTATTCTATAACGTACCTGCTAGAAGGAATTTCCTAAAAACTGACAGCATTGAATTTCGTCATATTTTAGATGATTTTGAAAGAATTGCACTAGCACATCCTGAAGTGTTTTTTACGCTTCAACATAATGAAACTGAAATCTATAATCTCCCATCTGCACTGCTGAAAAAGAGAATTATCGATATATTAGGAAAAAGTTCAAATGAGAAACTTGTTCCGATTGACGAATCAACAGATATTGTTGAAATTGTTGGATTTGTCGGAAAACCTGAATTTGCAAAGAAAAAACGTGGAGAACAATTTTTATTTGTAAATGATCGTTTTTTTAAAGATTCTTTTTTTAATCATGCAATTACAAAAGCTTTTGACGGACTATTACAGCCAAAATCATTTCCAACTTACTTTTTATATTTAACCATCGATCCTCATAAAATTGATGTAAATGTTCATCCTACAAAAACCGAAATAAAATTCGAAGAAGATAGGTTAATTTATGCGATAATTTTAAGCGCAATTAGAAGATCTTTAGGTAAATACAATATTGCTCCAACTTTAGATTTCAACAGGGAGTCAAGTTTTGATTTACCATTATCTATGTCAAACCAACAACCGATTGAACCTATCATTAGAGTTAACGAAAATTACAATCCTTTTAACAATGTCTCTTCTTCACCTTCAAAATCTTCTAGTCAGTCAAATTTTTCTCAAGCAATAAGAGCCGAAGGATTTGGAAATAAAGAAATTAACCAAGAAGATTGGATGAATTTTTATGCAATTAAGGAAGAAGAAAAAGAGATTGAGATCAAAGATTTGGGATTAGAATTTGAGGAAAATAATAAAAAACAATACATCGTAAGAGGAAATTATTTAATAACTTCATGCAAGTCTGGATTAATGCTAATTCACCACAGAAGAGCTTTTGAACGAATTGTTTATGACAAGATGATGAATCAATTCATATCCAACCCTATACTTTCACAAAAATTATTATTTCCTTATGAAAAAGAAGTTACAGTAAGTGATAAAATGGAATGGTTAAATAACTCAACAATGCTAAATCGTTTAGGATTTGACACTGAATTTCAGGATAATATTATGCAAATAAATGCTGTACCTTCAGTATTACAAGAAGAAAATATAAATGATTGTTTAGATACTATTCTTGAAAATATTTCATTTCGGGATATTGAAAAAGGAGACATTGCACATATTTTAATAAAATCCATAGCAAGGTCTTCATCACAAAAAAAGAATGTATTTTTAACGAATGAAGAATCTGAAATTTTAGTTGAAGATTTATTTCAATGTTCAGAACATACTTTTACTCCAAGCGGAAAAAAGATTATCGAAACACTTACTATAGAAGAAATTGCTAATAAATTTTAAATATGTTTTCGTTTTTAAATAACATACCTCAAGTAACAAAAAATATATTATTATTAAATGTATTGTTTTTTGTATTAAAATTCTTTTTTATCTCTCAAGGAATTGATCTAGATAGAATACTTGGAGCTTATTATGTAAACTCTGCTTTATTTGAACCATATCAAATCATTACACATTTTTTTATGCATGCAGACATTATGCATATTTTAATGAATATGTATTTATTTGTAATGTTGGGTACATTCTTAGAGCGACTTTGGGGACCAAAAAGATTCTTCATATTCTATATAGCATCTGCATTAGGTGCTTTTACTTTGTATAATATTATAGGCGTTTATCAAATTTTTGAATTAAAGCAATCTTTAAATACTTTTTTAGATGTAAACATATTGGATAATTTAATTAATTCAAGCTATTCATCTTTGGACTTAGAGAAAAATATAAATGTTTATCTCAGTAATTTACCCAATCAAAATTTAATTGATATTAATGCGATAAGTCACTATATAAATTACTCAAATACCCCACTAATTGGAGCATCAGGTGCTGTTTTTGGAATCCTTGCTGCTTTTGCAATCTTATTTCCGAATACAGAATTTATGTTGTATTTTGCGATACCTGTTAAAGCTAAATTTTTGGTTGGCGCCTATTTTTTATGGGAATTATACAAAAGTTTTAATGGGACTCCGGGAGATAATGTAGCACATCTAGCCCACGTTGGAGGAGCAATTGTTGGTGCAATAATAATACTTATATGGAGAAAAACTGACAAAAAACATTTTTGGTAATGAATAGTCAAAATACATTATTTGAAGGAGTTAAACACCAATTAAAAATTGGTGGTAGGACGAATATATTAATATTCATTAATACGTTAGTATTCTTAATTATTGGATTACTGACAATTCTAGGAAGCTTAACACTTGGTTCAACACAATTAGCATTAAACAATTTCACGACATTATTATTCTCTTTAAATACTGATTTAACTCAATTTATATATACTCCTTGGGGATTATTAACTAGTATTTTTGCTCACTTTAGTTTTTTTCACTTCTTGATGAATATGTTAATGCTTTATTTTTCTGGAAGGATGTTTGAACAAATTTTTGATGGTAAAAGATTAATTTACACTTATATTTTGGGTGGAATTGGTGGTGGTATTTTTGAATTAATTGCACATTCAATTTTTCCTGTTTTTCAAAATTCAAACATTGTTATTGTTGGTGCATCTGGGTCAATTATGTCAATATTTATGGCATTAGCTTTTTATAGACCCAACTTACAAGTTAATCTGTTTGGAATTTTACCTATTAAAATTATTTACCTAGCAGGTATATTTTTCGTAATGGATATGTTTTCATTAGCTTCACAAGATGGAACAGCTCATTTTGCACATATAGGAGGAGCAATTATAGGTATTATTTCAATTAAAAATATTTATAGCAAATCAAATTTGATTAACTTATTTCAACGATTTATTGAATCCATTATTTCATTTTTCATAAATATTTTTGGTAAAAAAGAACCTAAATTTACAATAAAAAAAGGAGGAGGTCAAAAAGTTAAAAACCTGTCCGATGAAGAATATAATTATGAAATGAAACAAAGACAAATTCAAGTTGATGCAATTCTAGATAAAATTGCAAAATCTGGATATGAGTCATTATCAAAAGCAGAAAAAGAATTTTTATTTAATCAAAGTCAGAACATTAAATAGTATGCTCAGAAATATTATTCGTTTTTCTTCTTGTTTTAAGATTGCTACAATTATTTGTCTTTCTAGTCTAGTTCTTGCATATTTATGTCCTTTTATTCATCCAAGAACATTTTGGCCATTACCCTTTTTTGGGTTAGCATATCCAATAATTTTTATTTTTTCACTTTTTTTCTTATTTATTTGGATATTAGCTAGATCAAAATGGGCTTTAATTGCATTAGCAATTATTCTATTAGGTGGTAAGCTACATTTTAGAATGGTTGCTATGGGTTCAAATTCCGAAAAATCGCCCAAAATTGAAGACACATTTCATGTAATGAGTTATAATGTTCGATTATTTGACCTTTACAATTGGACAATGTCTGAAAAGTATGAAAATAGAGACTCTATTTTTAGCTATATTAAAACAGAAAACCCAGATGTAATTTGTTTTCAAGAATTTTACCACCAAGATAAACCAACGAGTTTCTCAACTAGAGATACGTTAATATTAATGCTAAAAACAAAAGATTATCACGAAAGATATAGCCATAAATTAGCTGGTAGACAAAACTTTGGAATTGCTATGCTTTCAAAATATCCTATGATATCAAAAGGTGATGTTGCTTTTACAAGCGATGATAACAATGATGATAATTATTGTATTTATGCTGATATCGTGAAAGGGTTAGATACATTCCGAGTATACAATGTTCATTTACAATCTATTAAATTTAAGCAAGATGATTATGCCGTTTTTGGAGAAAAAAATGATCGTGCAGATTTTAAAAAATCGAATATTAGGTTGTTGCTAGATAAATTACGAATTGCTTTCCCAAAAAGAGCTGATCAAGCTAAAACAGTAATGGAACATATAAATACTTCTCCTTATTCTGTTATTATTTGTGGTGATTTTAATGACACTCCACTTTCTTACTCTTATAATCAATTTAATAAATCAATGATTGATGCATTCAGAAATTGCAGTTTTGGAATTGGACAGACATATATAGGAAGGGTTCCTGCAGGAAGAATTGATTATATTTTTCATTCAAAAAAATTAAATTCAATGCAATTTAAAATTCAAAAAGGAGAATATAGTGATCATCGGGCTGTATCCTGTAGAATATTTACTAGAAATGAAGAAAAATAATTTCATTTAATAACTTTAGTTTTAGAATTATTTCAATCGGATAACCTCCCCTTTTTCAATTTTATCATCCATTGAAAACATTTCATTCATTTTTAATAACGAATTAATTTTAATTGCAGTCTCTTGAGAAATCTGAGTTAAATTAGTTAATTTTTCAACCTTAAAAGTTGTGTTATTTGTTTTTGATTTTTTTCTTTTTGGTTGTAAATAAATAACATCTCCTTCTACTAATACATCTTTTTTCAAACCAAAATCATTGTATCTATATAATTGCCTAAGGCCCAAATTAAATTCTTTAGCAATTTGAAAAAAAGTATCTCCCTTTTTTGCTACAATATATTTAACTTCATTTTCATGAATTAAAACTTTTCTAGAAAGAATAACTTTTTCCATTCTATTTGAAGTGATTTTTGAAGTTAATTTTTCGGAATTACTCCCTAAAATATCTAATTCTGATAATTTTAAAGATTCAATTATTTCTATTAATAAAATAGCATATTTAGGATTAGTAGCATAGCCAGCATCTTTTAAACCATTTGCCCAACCTTTATAATCACTTGTTTCTAAATTAAATAATTTAGAATATCTATTTTTACCTTTTAAAAATAAACTGTGGTCAACATATGAATCTTCAGGTGTCGAATAAACTCTAAAACATTCATTTTCAGAATCATCATTCAAATATATTTTTTCTCCTACCCAATCATGACATTTTATTCCAAAGTGATTATTTCCTTTTTTAGCCAAGTCTGAATTCCCATTCCCACTTTCTAAAATTCCTTGAGCCATCGTAATACTTGCGGGTATTTTATGCTCAATCATTTGCCTAACAGCAATTTGCCTCCAATTTTCAACATATTCTTCTTTTGAAATCATTTTCCCTACAGTTGAACGAACGGAAAAAGCTGTAAATAATATACCTATGTAAAATAATGATTTCATACGAATTTATTTTCGTTTAATTTACGAGTTTTTAGTTTTTTTGTTACATCAAATTCTAATACATAAATGCTTATTCTAAATATGAATTATACATTTAAAATAAATTCAAATTATGACACTTGTCATTTTGACATTTTTAATGACAAAATATCTCTATTTTCACTTATCAGATTAATTGGTTTGTAATTTGAGTAAAAATTGATAACCTTAATAAGAAAGAGAAATATGGACTTTACTAAATTCACAATTAAATCTCAAGAAGCACTTCAAAGTGCTCAAAATATTTCTGAAGAAAATGGACAACAAGCAATTGAATTAGGACATGTTCTTAAAGCTATATTCATAGAAGATAAAGATGTAGTGCCTTATCTTTTAACTAAGCTGAATGTTAATAAATCAATGCTTGAAAGTGCACTTGATAAAATAATTGAGTCTTATCCAAAAGTTACAGGAGGTCAAGTTTATTTTTCAAATAACACTCAAAAAACTTTAACTAATTCAATTCAAGAAGCGAAAAGTTTTGGAGACGAATTTGTTTCTATCGAAATGTTATTATTTTCAATGCTTGATTCTTCAGATACTATTGGAAGATTATTAAAAGACAATAAAATAACGAAATCAAATTTAAAACAAGTAATTATGGATTTAAGAAACGGCGAAAAAGTTACTTCAAATAGTCAAGAAGGAACCTATAATTCACTCGAAAAATTTGCGAAAAACTTAAATGAATTAGCGAAAGCAGGAAAACTTGACCCCGTAATTGGAAGAGATGATGAAATTCGTCGTGTATTACAAATTTTAACTAGACGAACTAAAAACAATCCTATTTTAATTGGAGAACCTGGAGTTGGAAAGACTGCTATTGCTGAAGGTTTAGCTCATAGAATAGTTGATGGTGATGTTCCTGATAATTTACGTTCAAAAATTGTCTACTCATTGGATATGGGGGCATTAATTGCTGGTGCTAAATACAAAGGAGAATTTGAAGAGCGTTTAAAAGCTGTAATCAAAGAAGTAATAAGTGCCGATGGTGAAATAATTCTATTTATTGATGAAATTCATACACTTGTTGGTGCAGGAGGTGGCGAAGGTGCTATGGATGCTGCTAACATTCTAAAACCTGCATTGGCTAGAGGTGAATTGAGAGCTGTTGGAGCAACTACATTGAATGAATACCAAAAATATTTTGAAAAAGATAAAGCATTGGTAAGACGTTTTCAAACCGTTTTAGTTGATGAACCTTCTACTGAAGATTCTATTTCAATACTTCGAGGTATTAAAGAAAAATATGAAAATCATCATAAAGTTTTAATCAAAGACGAAGCAATCATTGCTGCTGTTGAACTTTCTCAGCGTTATATTACTGATCGTCATCTTCCTGATAAAGCAATTGACTTGATTGATGAAGCTGCATCAAAAGTTCGAATGGAAATCAATTCTAAACCAGAAGAGTTAGACGAACTCGAACGTAAAATCATGCAACTAGAAATTGAACGTGAAGCGATTAAACGTGAAGATGATCAGAAAAAATTAGGAACTATCGAAAAAGAATTATCTAATTTAACTGGACAAAGAGATGTTTTCAAAGCTAAATGGCAAGCTGAAAGAGATGTGGTTGATGCGGTTCAAAAAATAAAAGAAGATATTGAGAATTTCAAAATCCAAGCTGATCAAGCTGAACGGTCAGGAGATTATGGTTTAGTTGCTGAAATTCGTTATGGAAAAATTAAACAATCGGAAGAAAATTTAGAGCAAACAAAATCTAAATTACTTGAGATGCAAGCTCACTCAAAAATGATTAAAGAGGAAGTTGATGCAGAAGGTATTGCCGAAGTTGTTTCGAAATGGACAGGTATTCCAGTCAACAAAATGGTTGAAAGTGAAGTTTCAAAATTACTGCGTTTAGAAGAAGAGTTAGGAAAAAGAGTTGTTGGACAGAAAGAAGCAATCGAAGCAATTTCTGATGCTGTAAGAAGATCAAGAGCAGGACTTCAAGATGCAAGAAAACCGATTGGATCTTTCATTTTTCTAGGAACAACTGGAGTTGGAAAAACGGAATTAGCAAAAGCATTGGCGGAATACTTATTCAATGATGAAAATGCAATGACGCGTATTGACATGAGTGAATACCAAGAAAAACATTCTGTAAGTAGAATGGTAGGTGCTCCTCCGGGATATATTGGTTACGAAGAAGGTGGACAATTAACCGAAGCTGTTCGTCGTCGCCCCTATTCTATAGTATTATTAGATGAAATCGAAAAAGCACATCCAGATGTATTCAACATTTTACTTCAAGTATTAGATGATGGGAGATTAACGGATAATAAAGGTCGTGTAGTAAATTTCAAAAATACAATCATCATTATGACATCTAATTTAGGTTCTCATATTATTCATGAAAAATTTGATAATATAAAACCTAATGAAATTGAGAGAGCAACTGAAAAGGCGAAATTTGAATTAATGGAATTATTGAAACAAACTATTCGTCCTGAATTCTTAAATAGAATTGATGAAACGATTATGTTTATGCCTCTTACTCAAGATAATGTTAAAGAAATTGTACAAATTCAATTAAACAATTTAAAGAAATTATTAAAGGAAAAAGACATCAATTTAGTGGTTACAGAAGATGCGTTTAATCACATTGCTGAAGTTGGTTTTGACCCCTATTTTGGAGCAAGACCAGTAAAAAGAGTAATTCAAAAAGAAGTATTAAACGAATTATCTAAAGCTTTACTTTCAGGTAATGTTGACACTAAACAAAATGTTATAATGGATATGTTTAATACAAAAATTGTATTTAGAAAACCTGTAACTGAAAAAGAAGAAGTTTGAGTTTGAGTTAATTTTAAAATAATTTTAAAACATTAAAAATCATTTATCTGAAAGGATGAATGATTTTTTTTTGTTGATATCGATCATTCAAATAGTAGATTTCACAAACTACTTTTAAATCTTAAATAGATATTATAAATTAAAAAAAGTAGACTATGAAATCAAGTATTGCAATTTACAATTCGCACGATGAAGCAATTCACGCATTGAATCTTTTAAAAAATCATAAATTTTCATTAGAAAAAGTTTCAATTATTGGTAAAGCAGAAATTATCGATGATAAAATTCATTTGAGGTCAAATACTCCAATAATAGCATCCCCTTTGATTGCAGGATCTGCTATCGGAGCAACTTTAGGACTTCTTGTAGGTATAAGTGTAGTTGCAGTTCCAGGATTAGGATTCTTATTTGGAGCAGGTGCTGTGGTAGGAGCTCTTGGAGGATTAGACTTGGGAATTATTGCTGGAGGAATAGGTTCAATATTAGTAAGTTTAGGTATTAAAGAAGATTACGCTATTAAATATGAAGAACATATAAAAAGTGGTAAATACCTTATCTTTATAGATGGTTCAGATCAAGATGTAAAAAAAGCAAAAAGCATTTTAGAAAGTGAATATAGCGTGTTTTGAATTTTACTAATTTTCTATTTTAAATAAATATTCTCTTTATATTAAATTTAAGTTACAGACTGATTTTTTTGAATAATTCTCATCCCATATAAACTGAAAAATGTACTTTT
Source organism: Flavobacteriales bacterium (assembly GCA_947380375.1). Taxonomy (GTDB): domain Bacteria; phylum Bacteroidota; class Bacteroidia; order Flavobacteriales_D; family Crocinitomicaceae; genus CAIUKX01. Next base: position 20,430 of record CANCQX010000009.1, on the reverse strand, counting down.
ACAAAAGATTAATTAATTTTAGTATACAAAAAGGATGAGTACAGCACTAGGAAATCATATTCTTGTTGAGTTTATGAACTGTGACCCGCACATTATGAATGATGTAGCGGCAATTGAGAAAGATATGGTTGCAGCAGCACAAAAAGCTGGAGCAACAGTTATAAACTCAACTTTTCACCACTTTTCTCCGTTTGGAGTTTCAGGTGTTGTTGTAATTCAAGAAAGTCATCTTGCTATCCACACTTGGCCTGAATATGGTTATGCTGCGGTAGATTTATTCACTTGTGGCGAGATGGACGCTTGGATTTCTTTTGACTGGTTGAAAGAAGCATTTGGTGCAAAATCTTATTCTGCATTAGAAATGAAACGTGGTTCTGTTAATCTTTTAACAAGAAACGATTTCGACATGACGACTATGCGTCAAAAAGCTAGTGAATGGGCAAATCCAGATTTTTATACCCGTAACGTTTGGTTTACAGATAAGGATGACACTCAAGCTCTTTCACTTCGTTTCACAGGAGAAGTTTTCTATGATGTTCAGTCTCCTTTTCAACGTGTAAGAATTATTGAATCCTACAAATATGGTAAGATGTTAGCATTAGACGATATGGTAATGACAACTATTGAAGATGAATTTCATTACCACGAAATGATTTCTCATCCTGCAATGTTTACGCATGGAAATGCTAAAAATGTATTGGTAATTGGAGGTGGTGATGGTGGTTCAGTTCGTGAGATACTTCGTCATGAAGGTGTTGAAAAAGTAACGATGGTAGAAATTGATGGTGAAGTAATTTCAGCATGTAAGGAACATTTACCAGAAATTGCAGCTTCTTTTGATCACCCTAAATTGGAATTATTAGTTGACGATGGGATTGAATTTATTAAAAATGCTAAACCAGAATCATATGATATTATAATTATTGATGGATCTGACCCTGTTGGACCTGCAGAAGGTTTATTTTCGGTTGAATTTTACCAAAACTGCTACAATGCTTTGAAAAAAGATGGAATTATGTTAGCACAAGGTGAATCTCCAAAATTCAATGAAAAAGCTTTTACAGAATTAAATCATACTTTACAATCTATTTTTGGTGAAGATAAAGCTCCAATCTCATTATTCTTTGTACCTACTTACCCAACTGGTATGTGGAGTTTTCAATACGGAATTAAAGGAGACAAACATCCTAAAAATATTACGAATGAAACTGAAATTGATGCTTTCGTAGAAGCTAAAGGTTTACGTTACTACAATTCAGACATACACAAAGGAAGTTTTGCAACACCAAATTTTGTTAAAACATTAATTAAAAAAGAAAAATGTCAAACTTCGACCCAAACGGCGTAGGTATTGCTAATGGTAATTTATTTGGTTTTCCAGTAAACGAATCAGAAGCTGACATAGTTATTATACCGATTCCATGGGATGCTACAGCATCCTATGGAAAAGGAACAAGTGAAGGACCGAAAGTTATTTTAGAAGCATCTACTCAATTGGATTTTTATCATCCAAAATTAGATGATGCATGGAAAACAAAAGTATACCTCGCTCCTATTTCTCAAGAATGGGCAAAAATAAATTCTAAGCTTTGTATTGAAGCAATTGAATATATTTCTTTTTTAGAAGATGGTGGTGATATTTCTCAAAATACAGAATTTCAAAAAACTGTCGACACTATAAACGAAGCACAAATTGCTTTAAAAAACAATTTAAAAGAAAGAGCTCTTTCACTAATGGAGCAAGGTAAGATTGTTGGTGTATTAGGTGGTGAACATAGTGTTCCATTAGGTCTTTTAGAAGCAATTGATTCTATAGGAAAACCATTTGGGATTTTACAAATTGATGCACATGCTGATTTAAGAAATGCTTATGAAGGATTTGAACAGTCGCATGCAAGTATTATGTTTAATGCATTAAAAAACTGCGAAAACTTAACTAAATTAGTTCAAGTTGGTATTCGTGACATTGCTCAATCTGAAATTGACTTAATAAATTTGAGTAATAATAGAGTCTCTACCTATTTTGATTGGAATTTAAAGGAAGGTCAATTTAATGGGGAAACGTGGAATTCTCAAGTAGATAAAATCATTTCAGATTTACCAGAATTGGTTTATATCTCATTTGATATTGACGGACTTTCTCCAGAACTTTGTCCAAACACTGGAACACCTGTTGTTGGTGGATTTAAATTAGAAGAAATAAATTACCTTTTCTTTAAATTAGTAGAGTCTGGAAAAAGAATAGTCGGATTTGATCTAAATGAAGTTTCTCCAGGAAAAGATGGCGATTGGGATGCTAATGTTGGCTCTAGGGCTCTTTGGAATCTAGTTTGTGCCGTTGAAAAGAATAGAAGGATTTTTTTAAATAAATAATCATAAACTAACTAAAATCAACTTTTGAATTTAGTTAGTTTATTTAAGTTTTTGATTACATTTACCTTACATTTAATACGTATCATTTTGAAAAAAGTAACACTAGTATTACTAGCAGTATCAATTATAGGTTTATTAACTTCTATTGTCCTTTTTGCGATAGGTAGCTCATTTTTCGTTACTCTAGATTTATTAGCTTTATCTTCTTATAGTGTTTCCGTATTATTTTCATTAAGTGTTATCCAAAAACAAAATACAAAATTATCTAGTTTAACTTTTTATGGTGGATTAATAATGATCTCATTATTTGTTTATCTAATCTTTAATCCTGAAAAATTTACCTCATTTTGGCCATTTGAATTATCTGGATTACTACTTATTATTACAATAGGAATTTTACAACTTTTAAAAGGTAAATCTGATACAATTAGTAAAATATCTCGTTATTCATTTTGGATAACTGCTATATCTTTTATTTTTTTACTTATTACAGATCAAACTAGTCCAATGTATTTCTCTATAATTTCTTCGTTTTTGTTTATAGGAACATTTTCTTTAATTATTTCTACTCTCAAAAAAAATGAAGTAGCTAATAATAATTAACTATCTATTTTTAAATCAATTACTCCAATTTTCATTTAAACCTGTTTGTAAAAATAATTTATTTTTCTTACAATTATTTTTGTCAAAAGTAGGTAATCCTTGTTCATCTAATCTTGGGTAATGTGGCGTTTTTCTTTCAATGCTTTTAGGTAATAAAATTAAATCGTGTACAAATCGATTTTGGACAGCATTTCTAATTCCCTCACTATCCATACCTATTTTAAAATGTGCACTTTGACCATATTGTAAATTTAAAATACTTGAACTATACCAAATCCCATGACTAGTTTTACCGAAAGGTAATTTATCTAAGCATTTGAAACCATTAGGACAATCTTTTGAAAGTGTTTTATCCCAAACAGAACCATCTGTTTCACCTGTCCACAAATACACTCCAGTGCCAAACTTAAATTCTTTATATCGATACGAAATCAGGATGTTACCAGTTCGAAATCTATCTTTGGCTTGACCTCCAAAAACATCATTTTCAAAATAAACACCAAATTTATTCAAATGCAACGACCAAGCACCAGAAAGTTGACTTGTACCACAATTATCAAAGTACCAAATATAATTATAACCTATTGCATTCTTAAATTTTGTTTGATGATTCAATCCATCTAATTGAAAATCAATGGTATTATTTTTAACACCACCTAATAGAAGTCCTCCTAAATAACTTCTTGATTCCCAGTATTTTTTTCTATTACCGTAACTCGTAAAATTCCAAGTTAAAGTAGAACCAATATTTACCTGATAACAATAATCAGAATAATAAGTCCTTAAAGACAACCCAACAGAATTAACGTGTGATCCAAAATTTAATAACACACCTGAAGATAAACCAAAACCATCATTTGAAATGGTTTGTGAAAAACCAATATATGATAAAAAAAATATTTTAAAAATAAATATATATCTCACTTTTCAAATCAATTAAATCAAATGTAAATATAAATTCGTCTATCATAAATTAATCCATCTTTTAAAAATTTAATTTGAATCAAGAATATTTATTATTAATCAAAGAAAAGAATAAAAAAAATAAAAATGCAATTAACTGAATAATAAAAACTTAATTATATCCAATTAAAATAAAAGTTTAATTCAATTAATCGAGAAATTTATTCATTTTAAATTAATATATGAGTTTATAACTCTGTGGAAATCTTGTTTCAACTCCTAAATTTCGAACTACAATAATTCCGAATTTCACAACATGTTATTAAATAGGATTTTTATTGGAATGTTTCTTATCGCCATGTCAATGGGGCTAGGAAAATTAATATTTTGGCAAGACTTGAAAATTTTTGAAAAAATGATGAGTGCCTTATTTGATGCCGCTAAGAATGGTTTTGAAATTTCATTATTTCTTACTGGCGCTCTTTGTTTATGGATGGGATTTATGAAAGTCGGTGAAGCTGGGGGTGCAATTAGAAAAATGACAAAATTGGTTTCACCACTATTTTCTAAAATATTCCCTGAAGTTCCAAAAGAACACCCTGCAATTGGCTCAATGATGATGAATATTTCAGCAAATATGTTAGGACTTGACAATGCAGCAACGCCAATGGGATTAAAAGCAATGAAAGAACTGCAAACTCTAAATCCTGAACCTGAAAAGGCGACAAATGCTCAGATTATGTTCTTGGTTTTGAACGCTTCAGGACTGACAATAATTCCAGTAAGTATTTTAGCTATGAGAGCAACTAATGGTTCAGCAACACCTGCTGAAGTATTTTTACCAATTCTAATAGCTACCTTTTTTGCTACGTTGGCTGCACTAATATATGTTGGAATTAAACAAAAAATAAATCTTTTCAATAAAACAATCCTTTTGTATGTTGGGACTTTGACAATTTTAATAATTTCACTTGTATCCTACTTAAGTTATCATCCAGAAATGGTTCAACCAATTTCATCAGTCGCAAGTAATCTTACTTTATTTTTAATAATAACTGTATTTTTATTATTAGCAATTCGAGCAAAAGTAAATGTATATGACACATTCATTGAAGGCGCTAAAGGTGGTTTTGAAACGGCTATAAATATTGTACCCTATTTAGTTGCAATGCTTGCTGCAATTGCTGTTTTTAGAGAATGTGGTGCATTGAATGAAGTTGTAAAAGCAATTAAATTCACATTAGAATACATCGGAATAGTTCATACAGAATTCGTTGAAGCCTTACCTGTTGCTTTTATGAAACCATTTTCGGGAAGTGGTGCAAGAGCCTTAATGGTTGAATCGTTTACGACTCACGGAGTAGATTCATTTATTGGTAAACTTTCCGCTACTTTTCAAGGTAGTACTGAAACAACATTCTATGTATTAGCCGTTTATTTTGGTTCTGTGAAAGTAAAAAACACTCGATATGCAGCAATGGGAGGAATTATCGCTGACATTGTAGGTGCCGTAACAGCAATTTTAGTCGCTTACCTTTTTTACGAAATAAAATGAGTTTATTCGATAAATTCAAGAAAAAGTCACAGATTTCAAAAATTGAACCCTCAAACTCGAAGTTAGTTCAGAAAGTTGAGTTAAAACGAATTGATTACCATCCAAAAATCCTTTTGGCTTGGTCACAGTCGATAAGTGGAAACAAAGATATTTCTGCTTGGTTAAATGAAAACGGATACCCCGAATTAGTTATTGCAGCCGCAGCTATTCGATTAAAAGACGAAGCACGAACTTGGTTAATGCAAAATGGATTTGCGCATATAATGGCAATGATAAACGCATCTGAAGGAGATGAAAAAGCCCAAAAATGGCTTTTAAAGTACAAATTTGACTTGCTATTCCATATTGCAATGGCAGTAGAACACGATAATAAAAGTTGGATTTGGCTTAAAAAAAATGCAACACCTGACATTTTTATTTTAACCCAAGAAATTAAAAAAGTAAAAGATAAAATAGAAGAAAATCATAATGATATTCATTCTTTTAGAAGAGATTGACTTCAATACAGTTATACTATTGATTTTACTTTAAAATCAGATCGGAAATAAAAAAATACTATTAAATTATATTTTAATTAAAAATTAGACAGAAATTTTATTCAACTCACTTTCTTGTACTGGAATTAAAAATAATGTATTTAATTGTTTAACAGTATTGACTAATGTATTATAAATATTCCAATCATTGTATTGATTTAAATCTGAAAAAGAGATCATTTTTGTTTCTGATTCTTTTTTCACAACTAATTTTAAACGATTAAAGAAATCAATATTTAATTGGTGACCAATTGATTTAATAAATTTCACAGAACTATCAATAGAACATCCAGAGGCCATTGCTATTTTTTCATCTACTGCTAATACTACAAAATAATCTCCGATTACAATTGCATCAGCAACTAACTTTGAGCCATGTGCTGCCCAAGAAGAAACAAATTCTTTAAAACTTTCATTCAAAAGGCTTTTTTCATTTTCAGAAAAGGTCCTGTTGGATTGGTATACCCAAACCCTTGAATCATTTGATAATTGAGTAAAATACATACCTTATAAATCTGAAGCAGAAGCAATTAACTCTGCAATATCTAAAACCTTAACATCACTTTCTCTACCGGCTAATTTAATACCATCTGTAAGCATTGTATTACAAAAAGGACAACCCGTTGCTATAATATCAGGAGATGTTTCTAAAGCTTCTTCTGTACGTTCAACGTTAATTTCTTTATTTCCTTTTTCAGCCTCTTTAAACATTTGAGCTCCACCCGCACCACAACATAAACCGTTTGTTTTACAACGTTTCATCTCAACCAATTCTGCATCTAATTTCTCAATTAAACTACGAGGAGCTTCGTAAACATCATTAGCACGACCTAGATAGCAAGGATCGTGAAATGTAATTTTTTTCCCTTTAAATTGAGCACCACCTTCCAACTTTAACTTTCCGGTATTTATCAAATCTTGAATAAGTTCAGTGTGGTGAATAACATCGTATTTACCTCCTAATTCAGGATATTCATTTTTTAATGTATTAAAACAATGAGGACAACCTGTAACAATTTTCTTAACCTCATACCCATTTAAAACTTGGATATTCATCATTGCTTGCATCTGAAATGTAAATTCGTTTCCTGCTCTTTTAGCGGGATCTCCAGTACAACTTTCTTCAGCTCCTAAAACAGCAAATTTAACATTGCAATTATGTAAAATTTTCACAATCGCTTTTGTAATTTTTTTAGCTCTATCATCAAAACTTCCAGAACAACCAACCCAAAATAAGATGTCAGGTGTTTCACCCGAAGCCATGATCTCTGCCATTGTTGGTACTTTTAATAAATTGCTCATATTATTCTGTATTAATGCCTAATAATAATTAGATGCCAAGGCATCCTATAAACTAACAAATTTTCTTTTTATTCTTCGTTTGCCCAATTCAAACGATCTGCTTGCGCAAATTGCCATGGTGCACCATTGTTTTCAATATTTGTCAACATACCAGCTAATTCAGTTGGCATTTTTGATTCTTCCATTACTAAACTTCTTCTAAGGTCAATAATGATTGAAAGAGGATCAATATTTACCGGGCAAGCTTCAACACAGGCATTACAAGATGTGCATGCCCAAATTTCTTCTTCCGTAATATAATCATTTAATAAACTTTTACCATCTGAAAAATCTTTACCATTTTTACGAATAATCTCTCCAACTTCTACTAAACGATCCCTAGTATCCATCATAATTTTTCGAGGAGATAATAATTTACCCGTAATATTAGCTGGACAATTAGATGTGCAACGACCACATTCTGTGCACGAATAAGCATCTAATAAATTCTTCCAAGTTAAATCCGTTACATCTTTAGCACCAAAACGAACTGGTTCAGCATTTGAATCAATATCTTCAACCGCATATGGATCAGCATTTGGATCCATCATTAATTGGACTTCCTTAGTAACAGATTCTAAATTTGTGAATTTTCCTTTTTTATTTAAGTTAGAGTACCACGTATTAGGAAAAGCTAATAAAATATGTAAGTGTTTAGAATATGGTAAATAATTTAAAAATGAAAATACCATAACAATATGACCCCACCAACCTATTCTTTCAATAATGTGTAAGCTTCCTTCTGATAAATCCCCAAAAAAAAATGGTCCAAACCAACTACTAAAAGTTAATCCCAACGAACCATCGCCTAAATCTTTAGCATGTGACCATCCATTTTTATAAAGTACTTCATCAGCTCCATTCATCATAAAAATGAAAGTAACCAATACTAATTCCATAATCAATATCAGATTAGCATCTTTTTTTGGCCAACCTGCTAATTCCTTCATATTTAAGCGAGGAAGTTTTATTAAGTTTCTTCTAGAAAGAAAAGCGATTGTAGCAATAAACGCTAATACGGAAAGTACTTCAATAAAACTTACCATGAAAATATAAAACCCACCTAATGAAGGTCTAAAAATTCTATGAGACCCAAAAACACCATCCACAATAATTTCAATTAACTCAATTTGAGTAATTACAAAAGCAGAATACAAAGCCATGTGTAACATTGCAGGAATTGGTCTAGCAAACATTTTTTTCTGACCTAAAGCTACCAAAGTCATAACTTTCCATCGTTGAGACTTATTATCTGTTCTATCTAAATCTCTTCCAAGTAAAATATTTGCTCTAATTTTTTGAACATTCCATGCGAAAAATCCAAAACCTACGAGAGATAAAAGAATGAAAATTAGTGTAGAGATCATATTATTTATTATTTATTGTCGTGTCTAAAAGTTCATGTAACTTCTTTTCTTCACCAGGATTTAATTCCAATCCTTTGTTTTTCCTACCAATTAATGAAAAGTGAATATATCTTTCAGGATGAATTTGTAAATCAATTACTAAATTTTGAAGATCCTTATTCGATTTTACTAATTCATTAAACAAAACATCGTCTTTTACCAATTTACCTAATGTGCCCTCCCCTTTTTCAACAACATCCATTACAGAATTTAGTTTTTTGATAACGTGATGGGCATCACCGATAACGTTTTTAAAATCTGAAGTTACTAAATCGTCCGTCAATTTTTTAGCATTTCCAAGAATATGTCCAATTTCGTCGTTACTTCTTTTCAAGTTTGTGGAAATACTTTCAACATTAGACATTATATTACCGAATTTTTGTTTTTCTTCCGTAATCAATTCATCTACTTGACTTGCTACATTACTAAAACGATTGATTGCAATCTTTAATTCAGACATACTACCTTGCAACTCAGTAGTTGCAGTTGTATCCCAAAACGCTGAAAAAGAAGCAACTAATTTATCAACTTTCTCCATCATACCTTGTAAACGAGCTGTTACAGGATCTGCGTAAGCTTTAACTTGAGTAAACATATCAACAGCAACAGAACCCATCATTGAATCTTTACGCTTATAGAACCCTTTGGAAATATCTGGATTTAATGTTAAAATTAAACCTTTACTAAATAAATCAAGAGGACCAATTTCAATAGATGAACCTTTTGAAATTTTAATTTTTTCGTTTTGAATTGAAAATTTAATTCTAACTTTTTTATCAGGAGATTTGCTCATCACATTTTCAACTTCTAAAATTTTACCGATTCCAACACCATTCAAAATAACAGAACTAGCAGGAGCAATTCCCCCAGAATTTGGGAAATAAGCATAATAATAATCATCTCCTCCAAAAAAACTATTTCCTTTCAAAAAATTAACTCCTGCAATCAATAATCCAATTGCAGCAAGAGCTATAACCCCTGTCTTTATTTCTTTAGATATTTTCAAAATTCTATTTTTCTGCTAATTTAATAGCTTTTTCTAAATTAATACGCTCACCATTAAAAAATGCAACAATAAATGCATTTGAAAATCCTTTTGATCGAACATTATTCTTTAAAATATTCGCTCCTTTAAAATCATTTAAATATTTCCCAACTGTATATTTAAACAATTTATCTTGTTGATATTCAAACACTTCAAAACCTTTAAATTTAGCATTAGATTGTTCAATTTTTTTATCTGAAGTTTCGATTTGAACTCTAAAGATAACTTTATCTTTTTCATCAATATTTTCAATACTTTTTTCAATTTTAACTTCCGGCTTTAGTACTTTTTTAGGTTCAGATTTCACCTCCACTTTTACTATTTCTTTTTTAGGTTCTTGTTTTACCTCTTCTTTCAATTCTTGTTTCTCCTCATCTACAAATGGATTTTTTGATTCTTTTACTTCAGTTTCAGTTATAACAGTTGGGTTCGATTTTGAAACAATTCCTTCTAATTCATTTCTATATGATTCAAATGCTGTAAACATTCCAGTTGACATTTTATGCTGATTAATCGAATCATTTAAATATTTTTCTTCCGTTGGATTAGTCAAAAAACCTGTTTCAATTAAAATACTTGGCATAGTTGTTTTATATAAAACTAAAAATCCAGCTTGTTTTACACCTCTATCAGATCTTCCTATTTTTTTAAATTCTGATTGAACCTTATCAGCAAAACTTATAGATTGATCCAAAAAAACTGATAATTGAATTTGTCTTGCAATAATAGCATCAGGAGATAAATCAAAATCTTTATATTTTGCACCTTTATCTTCCTCTAAATAAATTGTTGAATTCTCTCTTTCTGCTATTAATTGTTGTGCTTCTGTTTTATGTAATCCTAATACATACGTTTCAACTCCAAAAACAGCTTCTCCTGCAGAATTTGCATGTATACAAATAAATAAATCTGCTTTATTTCTGTTAGCAATTTTAGCTCTTTCATCTAATTCTACAAAAACATCTTTATCACGTGTATAAATAACTTTTATTTGAGGATATTTTTTTTTAATCATACCTCCTAACTTTAAAGCCATCGATAAACACACATTTTTCTCATGGGCTGATTGACCGTGACAACCAGGATCTTTTCCACCATGACCAGCATCAATAACAACTGTCTTAATAGATGGGCGAGATAATTCATCCACTTGAGAAAATAATAAACCACTTAAAAACATCATTAGAATTAATAATGTGGTACTATTTATGTGATATTTCAAACTTTTATCCTTCATTAACAAGGTAATTTTATAGTTTTGTATTTTAGTTTCAAATTTTAAGATAGCAAATTTACTTTTAATAGTTGATTAAAAATCGTACCATACTCTTAATTTTCTTAAGTACATTGTTAATAATGTTCACTTTCGAATTTTCTTACGCTCAAAATTCTTTAAAAAAAGATACTATCTATACTATTGATAAATCTTTTGAAGAAAAAGCTATTTATGGAGCTAAAGATTCAATATATATAAATCTTAAAGAAAATAAAATTCATTTATTTGGAGAAGCTCATTTAGAATACTTGGAAACAAATATGAAAGCAGGTTATATTATTGTTGACCTCAAAAAAAATGAAGTTTTTGCAACTTATATTTACGACAAAGACAGTAATAAAATTGAAACTCCAAAATTTAAAAATGGTGCCGAAGAAATTGAAGCTTCAAGAATCAGATATAACTTCACTACTCAAAAAGGTTATATTGAAGAAGTTAAAATTAAACAAGACGAGATATATTTATATATGGGTGTTGCTAAAAGACATAAAAATGGTGATATACATTTTAAACAAGGTAGATTTACAACTTGCGAATTTATAGATGACCCACATTATCATTTTCAATTATCAAGAGCAGTAATGATACCTGAAAAAAGAATAGTTACTGGCCCAATGAATCTATGGATTAAAGGTGTTCCAACTCCTTTAGGATTACCTTTTAGTTTAATTCCTCAATCAAAAACAAGAACACATGGATTATTATTTCCTCAAATGGTACCTATTTCTGGCTATGGATTTGGGGTTAGGGATTTGGGTTATTTTTTCCCTGTAAGTCCAACATTGCACACTAGTGCTTATATAACTCTTTTTAGCAGAGGTAGTTGGGGAGTTAAAAATACAACTGATTACTTCACTCAATATAAAAGAAAAGGTTCTTTCACAGCTCTTTTTCAACAATTAAAACCAGGATTTCCTAAAAAAACAAATGATAATAAATTTTCATTATTATGGACACACCAAAAAGACAGTAAGTCAAATCCATTTTGGTCATTTTCATCTAATGTTAATTTTATTTCAGACAATAAAACTAAAAACAATTTAGACCCTTTAAATACGCAATACTTTAATAATCAATTAAATTCAGATGTAAATCTTCAGCGTTTTTTCCCTGGAAAACCAATTACTTTAGGTTTAAAAATTTCATTAAAACAAAACACTACAGCAAAAACAATATCATTAACAAGTCCAATTTTCACGGCAAATGTCACTCGTTTTTCACCTCTAAAAAATGCAATTAAAGGCAAAGAAGAATGGAAACAAGTCCTTTCAAGAATTGCAATTTCTTATAATTTAGAGTCTCAAAACAGATCAACTTTTCAAGATTCATTATTAGCAAAAAATAAATTCAATCAAATTCAAGATCAATTTTTAAACGGTATATATCAATCAGCGACTCTTCAAACTACAGCTGGTTTTTTCAAAAATACATGGAAGTTAAATCCTTCCATCACTTATACAAATAGAGTTAATTTTCAACAAATCGAAAAAACTTATAATTCTACTTTAAATAAAATTGAAACAGTTAATTTACAAAAATCGGGTTATTCTCAGGATCTTTCATTCAATGCTTCTTTAACTACCGTTGTTTATAGTTATTATAAATTTATTGGAAAGAAACAACCTCTTTTAAGACATATATTAACTCCAACATTTGGATTAAGATATATACCAAATCTAAATTCAGTATCCACACTAATAATTGGAGATCAACAAATAAGGTATTCAGTATTTGAACAAAGTATATACTCTACTCCATCAATTGCTAATCAGGCTTTAGTAACATTTGGTTTTAATAATACTTTTGAATTAAAGAGAAAATCAGATAAAGACACCTTGACAGGATTTAAAAAGACAAGAATTATAGATGCTTTAACTTTAAATGGTCAATATGATCTTTTAAAAGATTCTATGAACCTTTCAGATATAAATTTAAATCTTAGAATAAGTCCTATTCCAAACATAAATTTTGTTGCATCGTCAAATTTAAGTCCATATGATTGGTCAACAACTACAGGGCAAACAACTGGAAAATATGCGATTAATTCAACGGGGAAAATCGGCCGTTTAACTTCAAGCAATTTAACAACAACCTTTACGTTAACCTCTAAAGAAAGTCAAAAAAAGTTAGATGAATTATCTTTAAAAGATGGTATAAATTGGAATGCTGATTATAGATATTTCTCGCTTTATCCTGAAAGAATCATAAATTTTGATATTCCATGGAAGCTAAACTTTTCTCATGTTTATTCAATCACTGCAAACACAGCAAAAAAAACAACAAATTCAAAAGACTTCAATTCTATACAAACAATATCTACCAATGGTGATTTAAGTTTTACAAAAAGATGGAAAATGATTGGAACCGTAAATTTTGACGTTAAAACAGTTAAAGTTACTTATACTACACTAACCTTAACAAGAGATATGCATTGTTGGAATTTATCTTTTAACTGGATACCAATTGGAGGAAATCAAAGTTTCTTATTCAGCCTAAGATCTACTTCTAATATGTTTAAAGATGCTAAATTAGATTTAAGAAAACCTCCACTATTCTTTTAGTTATATCTATATAAATTAGTATTTTCGCAAAAAAACGACAAAATTGATTGATATTACATTTTCTAATGATTTGGAACCAGAAAAAGGGAAACTCCTTATTTCTGATCCTTTTTTAGATGATGATTATTTTAGAAGATCGCTAATTTACCTTTGTGAATTCAATAAAGAAGGAAGTTTTGGTTTTGTAATCAACAATTTCATTTCAATAAACCTTCATGATTTAGACGAAAGTTTTCCTGAAATTGAGACTCAAATTAGTCTTGGAGGTCCGATGGAAATTAATAGCTTGTATTTTATACATACACTCGGAGATAAAATTAATAATAGCCTCCTTATTGATGAAAACGTATATTTAGGAGGAGATTTTCAACAGTTATCTGTATTTATTAAGGAAGACGAATCTATTATTAAAAATGTCCGTTTTTTCATCGGATATTCTGGTTGGGCTGCAAATCAATTAGATACTGAAATTCGAAATAATTCATGGATAGTTTCTGAAATGAGTTCTTCTAAACTACTTTTTGATTCACAATCAAAATTAACATGGAAAAGATATATGTATGATTTGGGGGGTAAATTTAAGGTAATGTCAAGATTCCCTATTGACCCTAGAGATAATTAATTTTATAATTCTGTTCTTAATATTTAAAAGAAGATAAAAATGATAAATAATACTTGATATTTTTAAAATATAAAAACCTGAAAATTAAAGAATTAAAACGCGAATAGCATTAGCAAAAAATAATTATCACTTTTTCAAATAAAAATCTAACCTAAATCACTTCATGTTAGATTTTGATTTAAGTTCAAAAAGATTAATTTTGAATCAATTATACAAACATGACGAACTCATTTAGTCGCATTTTATTTTACGGGGTTGTAATTCCAGTATCTTTCTTGCCTTTCACTGTGCTATATTGGTTCTCAGATTTTCTATACATAATTTGCTATCATATAATTGGTTATAGAAAAGATGTTGTTAGAAATAATATCAAAAACTCTTTCCCAGAACTATCAGAAAGTGATATAATTACCATTGAAAAAAAATTTTACCATCATTTTACAGATTTTTTAGTTGAAAGTGCAAAATCATTTACGATTTCAAAACAAGAAATTATTAAACGTTGCTCAATAGTTAATCCTGAACTTCCAAATACATATTATGAAAATGGACAAAGCTTAATGATTCTTTGTGGTCATTATAATAATTGGGAATATTATGCTGTTGGTTTACAACAGCAAATGAAACATAAAACATTAGCAGCCTATCATCCACTAAAAAATAAGTTTTTCGATAAAGCCTTAAAAAAATCTCGTCAACGTTTTGGAATTAAAATGTTAAGTATGCGTGAAATACCTCGTTATTTCGCCGAACAAAATAATTCTAAACCTACTATGACAATCATGGTAAATGATCAATCTCCATTAGAACCAAAAAAAGCCTATTGGAACACGTTTCTTAATCAAGATACCGGATGGATGCGTGGAACTGAAAAAATCGCTTCAAAATATAATCAATCTGTACTTTTTGGATGTATTAGAAAAGTAAAAAGAGGATTTTATGAAGTTACTTTTTACCCAATTACAGATGAACCAAACAAAGTCAATGATGGTTATATATTAGATAAACATACTCAGTATTTAGAAATGGTCATTTCTGAACATCCCGAATTTTGGTTATGGTCTCATAAACGATGGAAACACAAACGTCCTAATTAAAACTATGTCTATTCTTGCTCCATTAGCGGAACGTATGCGTCCAAAAAGGCTAAACTCGTATATCGGTCAACAGCATCTTTTAAAAGAAGGAGCATCTCTTCGACGCGCATTAGACGCTGGTTTAATTCCTTCTATGATTTTATGGGGTCCTCCTGGTGTTGGGAAAACAACATTAGCTCAATTAATAGCGGAATATTTGAATCGTCCGGTACATACTTTATCTGCAATTTCTTCAGGTGTTAAAGATGTTCGAGATGTAATCTCTAAAGTAGAAAATGCTGGAATGTTTCAACAAAAAGGTGCAATTCTATTTATTGATGAAATTCATCGTTTTTCGAAAGCTCAACAAGATTCGTTGTTAGGAGCAGTCGAAAAAGGAACTATTACGTTAATTGGTGCGACGACAGAAAATCCTTCATTTGAAGTAATCTCTGCTTTACTTTCTCGTTGTCAAGTTTACACATTAGAAAACCATACAAAAGACGATTTATTAGAATTATTAAATCGTGCTATTAAAGAAGATCAACTACTTAAAAATAAAAAGATTACACTTACTGAAACGAATGCTTTACTAGCTATTTCAGGAGGAGATGCAAGAAAACTTTTAAATGTTTTTGAAATTATCATCGGTACCTTTCAAAATCAAGTTGAAATTGAGATTACAGACGAAATTGTTGCAGCAACAGCTCAACAGAGTTTGGCTAAATACGACAAAGATGGAGAACAACATTACGACATCATTTCTGCTTTTATAAAGTCTATTCGAGGGAGTGATCCAAATGCTGCAATTTATTGGTTGGCGAGAATGGTAGAAGGTGGCGAAGATGCAAAATTCATAGCTCGACGATTAATTATTTTAGCTTCTGAAGATATAGGTTTAGCAAATCCAAATGCTTTATTAATGGCAACAAATTGCTTTCAAGCAGTTGAAGTTATTGGCTGGCCAGAATCTCGTTTAATACTAGCGCAGTGCACATTATATCTTGCTTCCTCACCTAAAGGGAATGCTTCATATATGGCTATCAATATGGCGCAAGAAGAAGTAAAACGCTCAGGTAATTTAGAGGTTCCTTTACCCTTAAGAAATGCTCCAACTAAATTAATGAAAGAGTTGGGTTATGGAAAAGGATATCAATATTCTCATAGTCATCCAGGAAATTTTGTTGCTCAAGAATTTATGCCTGAAGAGATTAGTAATTTAAATTTCTTTACAGCTGGAAGTAGTAAAAAAGAAAAAGAGGTTGAAGAATTGATTCAAAAACTATGGGGAACTAAATATTCAAAATAAAGATGTTAGCAAAAATCGCATATTATATTTTCGTTATTCCTCTCTCCTATTTACCTCTTCGTGTTTTATATATTTTCACGGATTTTTTATATTTTAATTTGTTATATTTTATTCCTTATAGAAGAATAGTTGTTCGAAAAAATTTAACAAATTCATTTCCTCAAAAATCATTAGTTGAGATAAAAGAAATTGAACGTAAATTTTACAAACATTTTACTGATTTATTAGCAGAGGGAATAAAAAACTTAACAATTTCTCAAAAAGAACTTTCCAAAAGAATTAAAATTGAAAACCCTCAATTAATGCATAAACTATTCTCTCAGAATAAAAGTGTTTTGTTGGTTTCAGGTCATTATAATAATTGGGAATGGTTAATTACTTCTCAAAACAATTTATTTCAACATCAGGCAATGGGAATTGGAATGCCTTTAACGAGTAAATTTTGGGATAAAAAGATAAATGAAAGACGTTCTCGATTTGGAATGAGAGTTGTAAATGCTAAAAACTTAAAAGAAAACATATCTAACGAAATAAATATAAAACCAATAGCTATATTGATTTTAAGCGATCAATCTCCAGGAGATTCTAAAAAAAGTTATTGGATGAATTTCTTAAACCAACAAACTGCAGTTATTTTTGGAACGGAACAAATGGCAAATGAATATGATTTCGCTGTTGTATTCTTTAAAATGATTAAAGTTAAAAGAGGTTATTACAGAATGGTATTAGAATTAATCACTGATACACCAAAAGAACTAAATTGGGGTGAAATCACAGAAAAACACACCCATTTATTAGAAGATGAAATAGTTAAAAATCCTCAATTTTGGATTTGGTCGCACAAAAGATGGAAAAGAGATGTACCTCAAGATTTAGAAGCTTTAAAAATAGAACAAAAAGCAAAATTTGAATCGAGATATAGAAGTTGATTGAATTAAACAATTTAGATGTAATGTTTAACTAATGAAATACTCAGACATAATTAATAAGATAAAAACCAAACTTCAAATAGAATTAGAAAACGAAGCTACAGGACACGATTGGTTCCATATCAATAGAGTTTATGAAAATGCTTGTTTTATTCAATCAAAAGAAGGTGGTAATCGAAATGTGATAGCATTAGCTTCATTATTACACGATATTTCTGACCACAAATTCAACGGTGGAAAATTAAACGAAGGTGGAAAAATAGCTTTTCAACTTTTAATAGAAAATGGATGCGATGAAAAAACCGCTTTACACGTAAAGGAAATCGTTGATTCTGTATCTTTTAAAGGTGCAAACGTGCAAGATGAAGTTATTTCTTTAGAAGGACAAATTGTACAAGATGCAGATCGATTGGATGCTATTGGCGCCATTGGAATCGCGCGTGCTTTTGCTTTTGGAGGTAATAGAAATAGACCTATTTACGAACCGAGCTCTGCTCCTACTTTGCATTCCACTTTTGAAGAATATTCAGTTTCTAAAAGTCATACAATCAACCACTTTTACGAAAAATTACTACTTTTAAAAGACCGCTTGCACACAAAAACGGCAATTGAAATTGGAAAAGAACGTCATCAATTTATGGAGTTCTTTCTAAAACAATTTTACAATGAATGGAATTTAAACACTATAAATAAATGTTAAGTAAATACGCTCTTGGAATTGATATAGGTGGAACAAATACAGCATATGGATTAGTAGATCAAATAGGGAATGTAATTTACGAAACGAGCGTTTCTACAACTAATTTTCCACATCCTGAAGATTTAGTAAATGCAATCTACACTGATCTTGTTAGTCATCATTCCTTAGAATCAATTATAGGAATTAGTATTGGTGCACCAAATGGAAATCATTTCACTGGAAATATCGAATATGCTCCCAATTTAAAGTGGAAAGGAATTATTCCATTGGCTAAATTATTTCAAGATAAATTCAATACTATAGCCATTTTAACGAACGATGCAAATGCTGCTGCTGAAGGAGAAATGCTTTTTGGAAATGGAAAAGACCTTAAAAATTTCGTAGAAATAACTCTTGGAACAGGTTTGGGAAGTGGAGTAATTATCGATGGAAAAATCGTTTATGGTGAAGATGGTTTCGCAGGTGAATTTGGACATATTCGTGTTATTCCAAATGGAAGAATGTGTGGTTGTGGTAGAAAAGGATGCTTGGAAACTTACGTCTCTTCAACTGGAGTTAAAAGAAGCATAACTGAATTAGAATCAATCAATAAGAGCTCATCATCTTTATTAAAAATTAAAGATCCTAGTGCAAAAAATGTATTTGAAGAAGCTGAAAATGGAGATCTATTTGCAAATGAAATAATTGAATTTACAGCTCAAATTTTAGGTTCTTCATTAGCCGATTTCGCTTGCTTTTCAAACCCAAAGGCTTTTATACTTTTTGGAGGTATTGCACAAAGTGGATCTAAATTTGCCGAACGTGTAAAAGTACATTTTGAAGAGAATGCTTTAACGATTTTTAAAAACAAAATAGAAATTAGAATTTCTTCTCTTCACGATAAAAACGCTGCTATTTTAGGTGCCGCTGCTTCTATTTTCTCAAAATTAAATCCCTAGAAATAGCATAAATAGTAAAGTTTTTCCACATCTATAAAAGTAAAAATACGATATAAGAATTCTAATTTTAATAAATTAATTAATCGTTTTAAAATTCAAGAAGGATATTTAAAATTTTAAAAATGAATAAATTAAACGGAATTTAAAATTGATTATAGATTTTTAATTCGTGTTAATTAAATTTTTAAATAGCTATTTCTTATCATTTTCATCTATTGAGAAGTAATATCGTTAATAAGTTTAGTTCCAAATTAGTATAAATGCTTTATTTCTTATCTATTAAATAGATATTTTTACATTTCTTAAAAATTGAATTTTAATTAAAACAAACATATGAAAAAAGTTAATTTTTTATTGATTGCAATCACATTGTTTCTTACAAATATTGTAAAAGCAGACGAAGGAATGTGGTTCCTAATGAACATTGAACGACTGAACCATAGAGATATGGAGAAAATGGGACTTCAATTAACTTCCGAAGAAATCTATAGTATAAACCATTCAAGTTTAAAGGATGCGATTGTTCAATTTAACGGCGGATGCACAGCAGAATTAATTTCTAAAGAAGCGTTGGTTTTAACAAATCATCATTGTGGTTTTGATGCAATTGCAGAACTTTCAACTCCTGAAAAAGACTATTTAACAAATGGTTACTGGGCTCCAACTAAAAAAGAAGAACTTAAACCTGCTAGTTTATACGTTCGTTTCTTCGTGCGTATGGATGATGTTTCAAAAAGAATTTTATCAAAATTAAATGATAAAATGACTGAGGATGAAAGAAATAAAGCAATATCTCAAGAAGTCGCATTAATTGAAAAAGAAAACAATGAAGGTGGAAAATATACCGTTTCTGTACGTTCATTTTTTCAAGGTAACGAATTTTACTATTTTGTTTACCAAGATTATAAAGATGTTCGTTTAGTAGGAAATCCTCCAAGCAGTATTGGTAAATTTGGAGGTGATACTGACAACTGGGAATGGCCAAGACATACTGCAGATTTTTCTATGTTCAGAATTTATGCTGATGCAAATGGAAATCCAGCTGAATATTCTCCAAACAATATTCCTTTAAAACCAAAAACACATTTAAAAGTTAACATAAGTGGTATAAAAGAAAATGATTTCGCGATGATTTTAGGATATCCTGGAAGAACCAATCGTTGGATGCCAGCTGCTGGAATTGAACAAAATGTAAAATATGCATACCCTGCTTGGGTTGAAGGTTCTAAACTTGGATTAGATAGAATGAAATTTTAT
>CANCQX010000008.1 GCA_947380375.1 Flavobacteriales bacterium | reverse complement strand
CGTATCATTTTAATATGATTGGCAGCAAAATTTTGATTTTTTTCAATTTCTTTGAAATAAGGTGTTGCCATTGATTTGTTTTTTTCAGCAGTAGATTTTTCTAAATCTTCTCTTGATTCTACAGCCTTTTCTAAACTTCTTGCAATATCGTCTACATTTTTCAAAAAGAATTCATCTTTTTGAGACTTACTATTAACAATATCATCAGCGTGCTTGATAGCTAACAAATGATGACCGCTTAAATCAAGATTTTTTTCAACCTTATTTTGCGAGAAACTAAAACTCGAAATTGTTACAACAAACATTGCTACAAATAGACTTACGATTACTTTTTTCATACTCTTTATTTTTATAATTTATGTAAAGTAACCGAAGTGAAAAGTAAATGAAAATGATGAAAAGTGGATTTAAAGATGATGGTTTACCTCTTGATTTTAAATGTAGTAATTATACTTAACTTCGAACTATAAATTTATGAAATGACAAAACAAAAGAACACTGACAATAAAAAGTTACATTCTAAATTAATGGAACAGAAAAAGAACAAAAAGAAAGTTCAGAAAGAAAAAAATAAAGCACGTATTCGTGAGATGAACCAACTAGCAAACCAAAGGCTTGATTTAGATTTAGAAAATTGAATAATGGATTTTTAGGGAAAGAAAGAGGCTTTACCTTTGTAAGATAAAGCCTCTAAATAAAATTCATAATTAAGTTTTTATTCTTTTATCAACTTAATTGAATTTGAATCACTTGATTTAATAAAATAAGTTCCTCTTTCAAAAGATTCTATATTAATTACTTGTGAAATTGTATTTATACTAGATTTAAACATCACTCTTCCAGTAATATCAATGATATCAAAAGATTTTCCAAGCATTGAAACAGATGAATTTAAGGTAATAGTTCCTTTTGTTGGATTTGGATAGATAGTTAGTTTCTCGTTTTCTATAGATTTAATTCCTAGAGATTTTCCATCTTTACTTATGATGTTACTATTTACAGAAGTTACAGATTTAGCAGACGGAACACAGCCGTTTAGTTTAGTAATACGCACTTGATAATAGGCAATTGAGGGCGGGTTATTGTCTATATATGCATAAGTATTATTTGCTACATTTGATAATAAATTAAAATTAACACCATCAGTACTTCTCCAGATTTCAAAGTTTTGATAATTAAATCCTTCATAAGGATTCCATGCAAGGTTTACGGTACCGTTTAACCCGACGTTGCTACTTAAAAGTATTACTGTATGATTTTCACTCAATGGGCTTTCGGAGCCACAACTATCCATAACTGTTAGTTTATATCGTTCTACTTGATTTGCTGATAAAATATCTAACCATTCAGAAACTTCGTGTTTGGATTGCTCATGAGCTAATTCATACTGACTTGTTGTGTGATTTTGTTTATAGATGCGGTATTTACTTATGAAATTATTATCGGCATTTTCCCATATAACCAAATTATGAGCATTTTGGTTGGTTACCATACATATTTGTTTTGTTTCAGGAAATGTGTCGTGAATTTCAATATTTAACTGGGTAGATTTAAAACAAACATTATCTTGAACTTTCAAGTTATAATTTCCATTAGAAGTAACTATTAGTGAATCACTGTTTTTAGTAGATAACAAATTGTTATTTGCATCTTTCCAAATATAAGTATAAGATGAGTTTTTTTCTATACTAGTCAATACTCCAAAACTATTTCCTTTACATCTAACTTTATTTTTATAAATGATTGTTGTAGATAAATTATTACATAAAGTTGAAATACCATCACTAGCTAATTTTTGAAGACCATTGTTTGTAACAAACCATTTATTCCCTTCTACATCTAACACTAATGATTTAATTTCATTACCAGAAATACCACTATTTTTTGAATTATAATTAGTCCAATTTTGTCCATCAAATTTTGCTAAACCATCGAATTTAAAACTAGAAGAGGCTAAAAACCAACTATTTCCTTTTAAATCTAATGCACAAAAAATCTTCTTATCATACATCTTAATTTTAGAAGCTGTTTTTTCATCAAATTTATAGCAATTCACATTTCCATTTATCCATATATTATTTTTAGAATCTATATATATTGATGATATACAAAAACCACCTCCTTCTGAAACGCCAGGGAAAAATGTCTGATTATTTCCTTCAATTTTAGATAAACCATGCAATCCAGCACCTACCCAAATCACATCGTTTTTATCAATTGCAACACATAAACCACCTGGATTTAAGTAACCATCATTGTTTGGTATATAATTTACAAAACTAATTTGAACTGTTTCATTAAATTTGTATAAATATAAATTTGATGTAATCCATTTATTATCTTTACTATCAATTGCTATGGAAAGAATCGCATTTGAATATATGTCATTCGTATTACTATTAGGTAAACTATAGGTTGTCCAATTAATATTATCAAATTTAGCTAAACCATTATTTGTACCAATCCATTTATTCCCTTTAGAATCTATGGTAACGGAATTAATAACATTAGAAGGTATGCCACTATTCGACATATTAAAGGTTGTCCAATTAACCCCATCGAATTTTGATAACCCATTTTGAGTTCCTACCCATTTATTCCCTTGAACATCTATTGCTATTGAAGTAATATTATTGTCTGCAACACCACTATTGGTCTTGTTATATAAAGTCCAATCTGACTGACCGAAGGAATTAAATGTGTAAAATAAAGCAACAATTAATTTAAAGTAGTTTTTTATCATAAGTATAAATTTAGTTTACTAATCAACATCGATTAGAGTTTGTGACAATTAAATAAGAGTGATAAATTAATAAATGGTTTTTTATGTATGAATCGTTTGACATTTATACAAACTTAAAAATAATGATTAGAAAAACAAGAGTTATGAAAAAGTATATAAATAGTTTGATGCACCGAAAGAAGTTTAGTTTGAAAGTCGTTCCAAGAGTTACATTCGTTAAAAAGTTGATTCGTTTTCATTTATGATTAGAAGTTTATACAACAAATTTAACAAAAGAAAAATAGAATGATAAATATGCAGATTGAGAAAAGCTAATTAACTTTTAACTTCAACATTAACTGAAGAATAAAGTGTCTAAAAAGGTTGAAAAAAATAATTTTTATGTACTTATATTTCTAATTATCCCAAATATCATTTTCGAAACTTCTTCTGCTTGGTGTTGTAAATATGTTAATGGATACACCTTAAATAAAGCCAGTTGAAATATTTATTATCAGCCAAAAACCTATATTAAATGTTAGATTTGGCTGAAGATAATGTTTATTAACAAACAAATTATAACTTCTCAAATAAGCTGTCTATTGTTATTTGGTTATCCATTACTTCACTACTATGGCTATTTGATTTGACTCCAAAAGTTGTAACAAATGTAATAAATACATTCTTTCTTGAAGATAGGCCTTTTATAAACTCTGCCTTCTTGTTACGAATTTTATCTGCGTATGATTTATCTATTACAAATTCACTTTCAGAAAATTTCATTTCACATATATTAATACTTCTGTCACTTCTATCAATTAATAAATCAATCTGAGCATTTTCATTTCTCCAACTTGAACTTTGAACATCCACACCACTCAACCCTAATTTTTTCTGAATTTGGTTAGTATGTTTTAAACAAATAGTCTCAAATGCGAAACCACACCATGAAACATAACTTCTTGAACTAAATAGTGTTTTCCAACTTGTTCTAGAATTATTCTTTATAAATTTTTGATAAAATAGTGAATATTCATCTGATAATCGAAATAAAGTTTCTTTGACTTTATTACTATATGGCTGATATTCTGAAATAAAACCTGACTCAATTAATTCTTGAATTGCCTTAGTTAAAGTACCTCCAGAACTGATTTTACTATTCTTTATCAATTCTTCTCTCACCATACCTCTTTGAGATGTTGCTAATGTTTCTACTATTTTAGTGTGATTTTCTGAATTTTCAAAAAGAGAAACAAAAATCTGATTAAATTCATTTACCAAAATTCCATCTTGCTGAAAACATAATCTATCAATTGCAATTGGTACACTATCGCCTTGCTGAATTTTATCTAAATAATGAGGTATACCACCTATTGCCATGTATAATTGTAAATAGGCATATCTATCCAGATGAACCTTTTTTGATTTCAAAAATAATTCTGTTTCATACAAATTGAATGGCAACAATCTGATTGGAATAGATATTCTGTTGTGTAATCCCTTTCTATCATTAATTACTTTATTCACCATAAAAGAAGCTGAAGAACCACAAATTACTACAACTAAATCATTTCGTTTTGCACAATAGCTATTCCAAAAATGACCAAACATTTGAACAAACTTCGATTTGTGCGTATACATCCATGGAAACTCATCAATGAAGATAACCTTTTTAGTACTTTTTAAGCTATCAATATATTCGCCAAGCATATTGAACGCTTCCATCCAATTTGTTGGAGGTACTTTTTTGAAAGATTTCTTAGATATTTTTGAAATTTCATTATAGAAGTTGATTAATTGGTCATTCAAACTTCCATCTGGAATTCCTGAAATTTCAAAAATTATTTCCTTCGCATACGTTTCTCGGATTAAAAATGTTTTTCCAACACGTCTTCTTCCGTATATAGCAATTAACTCAGATTTTTCTGAATTCAGTGCGTTTTTCAATAATTCTATTTGTTTTTCTCGACCTATAATTTTGCTCATGTAATATTTATTATCAGCCAAATGTAGGTGTTAATATTGACATTTGGCTGATAATAAATTAATTTTATTTAAATTTAATGATTTTTATCTTCTCTTTTTTTGACTTTAAATGGTTTTATTTTTCTTATTTACAAACTATTATATATAAATATAGAAAATTTTTCGTCCCAAATTTAGTAAATTTTGGGACGAAAATTAAGTGCTTTTTTGCACCGAAAGAAGTTTAGTTTGAAAGTCATTCCAAGAGTTACAATCGTTAAAAAGTTGATTTGTTTTCATTTATGATTAGAAGTTTATACAACAAATTTAACAAAAGAAAAATAGAAAGATTAATATGCAGATTGAGAAAAGAAAAATATAGATATTCGTAAAATAAATTCTATTTCAACCATCATTGGTTAAATATATCTTATTTATTTAACGAATAGGGGTTTAAGGTTAAATTTACTGAATCTAAAAGGAGATTTTTATTTTGGGTTAATTGATAACATAATAGTTCAATTGAGGACTTTGAGATCCTGAGAAATTTTCTGTAAACTTTTTCTTATTAAATTCTAATTCCAACAACAGTAACATCATCAACTTGTTCCAAGTCACCCATCCAATTATTGAAAGTATCAGATATAATTTCAGATTGTTCTTGCATCGGCAAATGGGATATTGAAATTAATAAATCCTTTAGTGGTCTATATTTTAATTTCTTACCAGCCACTCCTCCAAATTGATCAGGCATTCCATCAGTGATAGCGAAAATAACATCATCTTTACAAAGCTGTATCTCTTTTTGTGAAAAAGATAAATGGTCTCTAACATGTTTTCCAACAGGCATTTTATCCGGAAGCAGTTCAATAATCTCTTTATTTCTAACTATCCAAACCGGGTTATTTGCAGCCGAATAAGTAAGTATGTTAGTCTTAAAGTCAAAGCACATTAAACTACAATCCATTCCATCTTTACCACCTTCAGAACTTCCATCTTCCATTAAGTGCTCAATAATTTTACTTCTTGTGTAATTTAATATTTCAGCCGGTGATGAAAGATTTTCTGCTGCTACTGCCTCATATAAACTAAAAATATTTAGTAAGCTCATAATCGAACCTGGCACGCCATGTCCTGTGCTATCTGCTACTACTAAGGCAGTCTGGCCATTGCTTAAATCGTGAGCCCAGTAAAAATCACCACTAACAATATCTTTTGGTTGAAAGAAAATAAAATGCTCTGGAAATTTCTCATTCATTAATGATTCTTTTGCAAGCATGGAATATTGAATTCTTTTGGCGTACCAAATACTGTCCATTATTTCCTTGTTTTTTTCTTCAATTCGTGATTTTTGAAACTGTAGTTGTTTCTCTGTTTGATCCAATTTCATAACCATTTGGTTGAAGGATACAGCTAAATCACCAATTTCGTCTCGTGATCTAACATCAATTGATTGTTGAAGGTCACCTTCACCTACTCTTAAATGAGCATACCGCAATTTCTTTATAGGATTAGAAATGTTACGTGCTAAAAGAAATCCAATGATGATGCCCAAAGAGGAAATTAAAAAACTACCAATAAATGAAGTTGCTTTTACTTTGGCAATAATTTGTTGTATTGTAGAGGTTGAGAAGCCAACAATGACATTCCCTCTTAGCATTTCAGATTTAATAATTGACTCTTTAACTATGGTTGAGTCATTTGATTTTATGTTTAAATCAATGATGTATTTTTCAGGATAAACACTAAATACGGTCTTTTTTAGTTCATGAGTTTTGCCATCTTCACTTTTAATAGTGTCAATTTGTACTAAAGCAATAAAAGTTAATCTTGGATCTGACTTAGCATATTGCATAGCCATTTCTATACCACTAAAGTTTTGCTCCATTAAGGCAACATTTACCCCTAGAGCTACTGTTGATGCAATATTTTTTACTTCATTATTATAACTTTCGATCAATAACTCTTTTTGTTTATTGGGAAAATAAATAAAAATGAAAGGAGCAAATACCAAAGTAACTCCAATTACTACCGCAATAATTTTATTCCGAACAGTAATTAATTTGAAAGAATACTTGTTGTCAAAATGTTTTTTTTCCATCAACCAAAATTGGATTTAGACCGCCTGTATTTTTAGAACTTAGTATTCCAATAGAACCTTCATTGTTTTTAATATACGATATAAGCTCCTCTTCAGAATCAAAAAATTGAGGAGAACTCATTTTCCCTTGAAAAACCTGTGCTAAAAAATATTTATTTAGTTCTTTTGAGGTCATCCCTAAAAGTCGTTTGGCAATTTCATCCCCAGTTGGAGTGTTAGTTTTCATCAAAGCCAAAGTCACCTTGGTGCCATCTTTCCAACGTTGTTGTTCGCCCCTGAAAACAGATTTCAATTTTGAAAAAGAAATTTCAGAGGGAGCTCCTTTGCTATTTGCAATTACTGATAGTGCTATATCACCTTGAGGACCAGCTAATTTAATGCTGACTTCCTCAGATGTAAAAGATGTTAAACTTACCCAAAAGCAAATTATAATCAATGATAAACGAATAATATTTCTCATATTAAAAACCTAAAGCAATTTGAAATGATATATTATTGGTATAAATGGAAGGTCCACTAGCAGCCGTTTTTAATGATTGCTTATACTGATATTCTAATTTAAATACAGTAAGATAACTCATTTCATAGCGAATACCTGCGCAAAAGGATTCTGTATTGGCACCTTTAAATAACATTTCGCCATTTTGATAAATGATTCTATCATATCTTACATAGGGTGCAATAATATCTTTTATTTTATATCCAAAATAAATATATCCTGCCTTGGTAGTTCTGCTTCCAATCGAATCAGTTGAATTTATGCAGTTTGAACCCTCGGCAAGAAATTCATAGTTATTTTTAAAATATGCTATAGAGCCTGAGAACAATTTCTGATTTATTAGATTATTTACAACAATATCTTTTCCCATTGCATCATGCATGTGCACAGAACCACTAATGTTATCAAAATAGGCAGAAGCTCCTAGTCTTAAACCTTCTATTGGTTTAAAATGAACAGCAGCAACATAAGATTTAAAAACATTATCATCTGAAATATCAGATGAACCGAGTCCATTTCCAGCCATAAGTGTATACCCAATTTTTAAATCAGTTAAATTCTCACCTGATAAACCTATTCCAGTAGTATGTATAGGAATAATTGATTGATTAAAAAGTTCTGGTCTACCTATAGTTGGAAAAAACAATCTTCCATGGTGATAGGAGTCATTCCAGTAGTTTAAAGCAGTGTGAACTTTACCTGCAAAGACGCTATGGTTTCTAAAATAATTTAGCTTAAAAATAGCTCTTTCAAGACTGATTGCAAACTTTGTACTAGAAGCGGCATCATATTTCAAAACAGACTCTCCTAGAAATGAAATACGTTCTGAAATATCCGATGTTATAAATAAATCCTGTTCACCTAGAACAAAATTGAGTTTATCGTTAACAATTTTATTGTCTATATTTTGGAATTCGTACTTTCCTCCGATATCCATAAAACCACGAATATGAGTTTTGTCTTTAATTTGAGCCATGGCTTGGGTAAATGCAAAACCAACTAATAAAACGAGTAATTTTTTATGCATATTTATTGTAAGGTATTTCTGGAAATATTCATCAAATTTAAATAAAAAAAATGAATTATAAAAATGGGGGTAATTATTTTAAATAATTGGTGAAAACAAAAAAGACAAGCTTTTTAGCTTGTCTTAAAGTACCCAGGGCGGGAATCGAACCCGCACTCCGAAGAACTGGATTTTGAATCCAGCGCGTCTACCAATTCCGCCACCTGGGCATTTAACTAATACATTACCGACGTTTTGTAATGTGGATGCAAAGTTATCGTTTTTATTGAATTTTCAAAGTATATGTGAAATTTTTATTAAAATTGTACTACCATGGGTAAAATACTGATTAAAAATATCAAAGGACTAGTTCAGGCAGGTGAAAATTTTCCTGCAATGATTAGTGGAAAAGAAATGGCGAATTTGCCGATTATCCAAAATGCTTTCCTAGCATTGGAAGATGGAATTGTAGTAGAATATGGTTCAATGGAAGAATGGGGAGGTATAGCTGATTGGCGAAATCTTGAAATTATTGATGCGGAAGGAAAATATGTTCTTCCTGCTTTTTGTGATTCGCATACACATACTGTTTTTGCTAAAAGTCGTGAAGAAGAATTTGTAGATCGAATTCATGGTTTGACCTACGAAGAAATTGCACTTCGTGGAGGAGGAATTTTAAATTCAGCAGGACGTTTAAGAGAAATGTCTGAAGATGAATTGTTTGAACAAGCAAAACAAAGAATTGAACTTTTGAAAAGCTATGGAACAGGAGCTTTAGAAATAAAATCAGGATACGGTTTAACAGTTGAAGCGGAAATAAAAATGCTTCGTGTTATAAAACGATTGAAAGAAGCTTGTGACATTGAGATTAAGGCTACTTTTTTAGGAGCACATGCTTTCCCTAAAGAATACAAAGAAAATCATAGAGGTTATATTGATTTAATAATCAATGAGATGCTCCCAATAATAGGGGAGGAGAAATTGGCCGATTACATAGATGCATTTTGTGAAAACAATTACTTTTCAGTAGATGAAATGTCTGAAATTTTAGAAGCAGGTGCAAAATATAATTTAATACCAAAAGTGCATGTGAATCAATTTACGGCGCTAGGAGGAATTAAAAAAGCGGTAGAAATGGGCGCTCTTTCGGTAGATCATTTAGAAGAAATTACAGATGAAGATATTGAGGCGTTAAAAGGTTCAGTTACAATGTCGACCTTGTTACCAAGTTGTTCTCACTTTTTAAGTATTCCTTTTGGAAGTGCAAGAAGAATGATGGATGCAGGTTTACCAATTGCTTTGGCGAGTGATTTTAACCCAGGATCTACCCCAAGTGGAAACTTACAATTTGTACTTTCATTGGGATGTGTGAAAATGAAGATGACACCAGAAGAGGCAATCAATGCACTTACAATTAATGCTGCTTATGCAATGGGCTTATCAGAAACGCACGGTACAATTTCATTAGGAAAGAAAACACCAATTATTTTAACAAAAGCTATACCTTCTTTAGCTTACATTCCGTATGCTTTTGGCGATAACCATATAGAAAGATTGATTATTTAAGAAGTTAGAGTTCCTAACTATACAAGATTTCGCGAATCACGTCTAACGTTTTTAGTTCCTTAAATTGAGGTATATGAAGTTGGTAGTAATGAATAAAAATTTGAAGAGCTTCATCTCGCGTTTTTTTTGAGCTATGAAGAGAGTTTGAAGTTTCTTTTCCATCAATTATTTCTGCAATAAGTTGAACAGCATCTCCTTCATAATAAATGTCTCCAATAGGTTTTGAATTTCCCAAAATACCTTCCATGACATTGAAATAGAAACATTTTTCGGTTTCTTTGTTTGGATTTATCCCTAAGTACTGAGAAAAAGAGAACAAAAATAAGAGTGGAAAATAAGTAAGATCTGTAGCTTTGTCTAATTTTACAATTTCTGACTCTAAAAATTCAAAAAGAACATTTTCACCTTCCTCCGTTTTTAAGCACTTCAATAAAACATCAGCAATAAAAAAAGCGATAGTTGATTTAATCGGGTGGAAAGGCAGTTCATTTAAAATCTGTTTGCTTTCAGAGGAAGTAAGTTTTCCTAAATCACTATCAGGACGTTTGTAATAGGTGATTTCGGAAATTGCTAGCGGAAAAAGTTGATGCGCTTTTTTCTTCCCCCCTTGAAAAATAAATTTTTGAATTCCATTTTCAAACGTGTAGAAGGTTATAATCAAACTGCTTTCACTGTAAGAAATACGATTCAATAAAATAGCTTTATCCGTATTTTTCATCCACTAAACATTATCTAATCTCAATCTCAACCTCAATATTACCTTAACCTTAACCTCAATTAACCACCGCTACTTTCCCAACCTTTCTCCCTTTTCCCTCATTGGGAGCCGTCCAAAATAAATAAACACCAGCTTTAACTCTTTCTCCCTCTAATGTTTTACCATTCCAAGTTGCTGTACCACCATTTGAAGTTGTTTTGTAAACCAAATTTCCAGCAACATCTGTTACGTGAATGTCTGAATCGTATTTAATTCCTTGAATTGTAATAGGTCCTGAAAAATCAGGTTTCGCAGGATTAGGAAATACTTTTACGTTGGAATATTCAGGGTCTTCAAATGAAGCATCTGATCGATAAGAAATTAAACCTTTATCAGTTACTATAAATAATTCACCCGTTCTTTGATCAAATACCATATCAACAATAGTATTTGAGATTAAAGGTGAATTATCAGTTGTGAAATTTTGAATTATTTCTGTTCCATCTGCAGAAAGTAAAAAGATACCTGCATTTGCAGTTCCAAACCATTTTCTATTTCCTCCATCTACTTCAATATCCGTAATATTTGTTTTCCCTAATAAGTATTCATTTTCACCTTCAAATTTTAATTTAATTCGTTGCGCATTGTAACTGCCTGTTGCTGCATCAAATACATTAGCAGAATTATATAAAATAGCAAACCCATTATCAGTTCCAATCCAAATTTCATTGTTAAAATCTACTGCTAAAGCATTTATTTCATTAGAAGGTAATGCTCCAGTTGTTTCTCCAGAATTAATAATTTTAAATTTATCGTCGCCAAGATTCTCAACCGTTTTATTATCATTTAATGCTACTATTCCAACAGAAGGAACAGCTAACCATTTATTACCATTGTAATCAATTGCAATTTGTGATATAGATTTATTTAAAGTTGAACTTCCTAATTCGAAAGTTTGCCATTTTTTATCTTTTGTATAGACTTTTAGTGGGTGCGAACAGAAACTATTTGCAACCCATAAATTTCCAGTCTCATCGTATTTTACATCTGTAACCATTGCGTAAGTATTCCAAATAGTCTTTTCTAAAGGAGAATTTTCAAGGGTAAACATTTCTATGACTTTAGAATTGTTTTCAACAATTGATAGTTGTATTTGGGAAGACTCATTTTCAATAATTGATAGTGGTATTTCAGAAAATGTTCCGATTGCAGTTTTCGTATTATCCGTTGGATTAACAGACACAGAAAGATAATCCCAAATATTTTTTTCGTTCAAAAGTGGCGTATTGTATTTATCTGTTAACTTCCATCGTTCATCTTGAAAAGTGTAAACTCCTGCTGAATTCCAAGTCATTCCGTGGCCATCTAACCCACCTCCTGCAACTACTAACTTCCCATTATTACAATCTAAACTATAAAACTGATTTTTTGGAGGGCCTTGAAAATCAATTCGTTCCCCGTATCCGTTAGCATATTTTACTAAACCATTAAACTTATCAGCTACCCAAACTACACCATCGTTTGAACATGAATTATTAACAGAAACTCCTGCTATCCCAAGAATGGAAGAAATAGAATAATCGGAATTGTAAATGTAAATACCCGCATCAATATTTACTGCTAACTTATTGTCTAGGTTTTCAATTGAATTTATTTCAAAATTTTTCGATTTATCTATCACCAATTTAAGACCATTATTTGTAACATTGTAAACAGAATCTTTTCCGTAATCAGGCACATTTAATAATAAAAACAATTGGTTATCAATGACTTCAATTTCTTTGTATGTGTTTACTGAAGTATTTATTGGTACACGTAAATCGATTTTCCATTGGGCTGAATCAGCTAATGCAGGATTTTTTAAAAGACCACGAAGCATTTTAGTAGATGTAAGAGCAAAAATTGAGTCATTTCTAAAAGCTACATCTAAAATTGGAGCGCTTCCATTTGTGGGATAATATGTATCTCGAACTTCAATTTTAACAGGGTCAAATTTAATAATTGAAAAACCAGTAGCAAAATAGATAAAATTCTGAAATGAAACGATTTTATTGATTCTTTTACTACCCATAATTTGAGCTAAACGAATTGCAGGAACATTGATAACTGTATTATTTTTTATAAGATCAATATTCCCATTTTCATAGCCTATATAGAGTGAATTGTTTGTTTTTTCGTATTCCAAACAAGTCAAAGACACATCTGACAAAAAATTGACATCTGTCCATAAACTAGTCTCATTCGTTGAAATATCATATTCCATCAAACCATCACCAAATGCCGTATAAACACTATTATTTCCAACAACAACATCAATTGCATTATTATTAGAAACATGCAACCGCCATTGCCCCGTACCAATTTGAGCACTAAGATTGAAGGTTAAAAAAAGGGCAAAAAGAATTCTCATTGATTTTTTGTTTGCAAGTTACAACGAATTAACACCAAAATTATTTGAAATAAGAATAATTAACAACAAAAAAGAGATTTCGGTTTGGTGAATTGTACTTCAGTGGTTACATTTGTCAAAGGAGTACACATCAAAAGGCTGCGTGGCGCAATTGAATAGCGCATCAGATTTCGGCTCTGAGGGTTACAGGTTTGAATCCTGTCGCGGTCACTAAAGCGGAGATTTGATCAATTTTGATTGAATCTCCGTTTTTTATTTCCGCTAAAATATCTGAAATTGAGCGAGTTAACTCGAATAAAATGTTGGTTCTGAAAGTTAGAACTCGCTTGTTTTGTTTGTCATAAGTGAATCCATCAGGAAATAAAAGATGTTGTAATTTGTGTTTATCGAACAAATCTCCGGAAGCCCATATTTTACTGATGTTTTTAGCTATTTTAATCCCGTTTTTAATGCATTTTTCAAGGTTAGAACTCGTAAGGTTGGGGTTGGTCAGTTTTTCCTCCAATTCCACAATTTCTGCTTTATATTTTTCACTGAATTTTGTGTAAATTTGGGTGTCAATTTTTCCAATAGCATATCTTTCTTCTATGGTATCTAATTCTTTTTTTGATTGTGTTAATTTGGTTTTCGTTGCTGCTATTTCGTTTGAATCTGTTTTTGATAACTCAATGAATTTCATTTCCATTATTTCAGGTAATAAATCCAATTCTAAACCTTCTATATTTAATTGGTGTTCATCCAATAAGTTTTGAAAGGATTCGTGGATTTTGTTCGCACTTACATTTACTCCCGTACATTTTTTTTGACATTTATAGTAATATAAACCTTTTGCTTTAACAAAAAATCCTGTCATTAAATGACCACATTCAGAACAGCAAAGCGATTTCTTTAATGGTAAATCATCCGACATTGTTTCGTAGGTTTTACTGACTATTTTACTTTCAGGCGTGTTAATCTTTATGAAATCTTCTTGTGAAACAATAGGTTCGTGTTTCCCTAAAATTATTTCATCTGGTAACATTTTAGATATTAATACTCCACAATAAAAAGGATTTTTGA
The DNA here is from genome assembly GCA_947380375.1 of Flavobacteriales bacterium. Taxonomy (GTDB): domain Bacteria; phylum Bacteroidota; class Bacteroidia; order Flavobacteriales_D; family Crocinitomicaceae; genus CAIUKX01. The sequence continues at coordinate 30,039 of CANCQX010000008.1, read as the reverse complement.
AAATTTCAGACAATCTTCTCTCATTCATTTGCATTCCGAGAAGATTCAATTTGCGAACTATTTCTGCTGAACTATATGTATTTTTAGCTCTCCACTGAAAAGCTTCTCGTAATAATTTACCTTCTTCATTTATTATAATATTCCAATCTACAGCTCGATGAAATTTATTTGTGTTTTCATAACCTCTTGGTGGTGTCCATAACCAATGACCTTTGCGCAAGAGTTCCATCATTCCTGTTTTAGTTTTATCCCTTCGCATTTCGTTATCGAAGCGACTCAATAAGAAAAAGAAATCTTGTTGCATAATACCTCCTGCATTGGAAGTATCCACTTTCTGAGTTACGGCAATTAAGGCAATTCCTTGTTTTTTTAATTCATCGGCGATATAGGATGCATTTGCTCCTGATCTTGAGAATCTATCGTATGAATAAATTAATATATAACCGATAGTTAAATTTTGACGAGCATATTTTATCATTCGTTGAAATTCCTTTCGTTCATCTGTTTTAGCAGATTCGTAAGTTCCTCCAAAATATTCGGCAATTTCAAAGCCATTTTTCACGGCATATTCTTCACAAAATTTCTTTTGAGTAGATAAACTTGTATTATTATCTGCTTGCTCTTTTGTAGATACGCGTGTGTAAATAATCGCTTTATTGCGGTTATTCTTTTTTACTTTTATACCAAATAGTTTTTCAAATGCTTTTTTATTCTCGCTCATCTCTATTTTTCAAGGTGTAATTAATTATAAGTTCGCAATAATTTTCTAATGTTTCAAATAGTTGTTTAGCTTGCTTAAATGAAATGTTTTTTAATTTACTTAGTTTTTCAATAATTAGTTTTTTCTTTTCTATAATTTTTTGTTCCATCCTTCATTATGGATGTGCACAAACTCCTCTATTGGGTAATTTTTGCTTGTTTTCATTTGATCCGGTTTATTCGGTATCGAGTTTATATTTGGTTGTATTTGTACAATGCACAACTTTTCCTTTTTGAGTTTTAATTGAAATATCTTGATAGCCATTTCTTAGAATTAAATCTTGAACTTTACTTAAATTGGAAACACTATTTGTTTTAGTGATTTTAATGGATTCCGCTTTTTTAGTTTTGTCATTAAATGTAATTTCCACTTTTGAAATATCCTCTTGCTTCAAAAGTTTAAGAACCATCGCTTCGTCTTTAGATAAGATATTGTGATATTCCGAACATTCTTCTTCTCCAAGATCTTTTACCAACTCTTTGATGATTTCATATAAAGATATGTTTAAGTGTGTTTTACCTAAAAATTCATTCAATTTTTTTTGATTTTCCAAATCCAGAATATTATCTGCTTTGTAGAAATTGACTTCCCCAAATTCATTAATAAGAATTCTTTGGTCTGATCTTGTGACGATTAAATCGAGAAGTATGTTCTCTAGATAAGTAGGTTTTAATTTTTGAAAAAAATCAAGAAATTCTTCAGATTTAAAATATTTTTCAAATTCTTTACGTGTTAATGATGCATCTTTTGATAAAAAGAACTCAGCTAAATCATCATCAATTTTTGTATTCTCTTCAACAGTAGAATTGCTGTTTAGATAATCTTTTAATTGTTTAATGATTTCGAGTGGAAGATTATATGCTCTTAGTTTCTGTATAATTTTCAACCAAAAAGATTCGGATAGACTAAATGTATACCAAGCTCCAGTTACATTTTTGTTTAATAGTAAATCCATTTTATCCCAATGATTGAGTGTTCTAGCTTCGATTTCTAAATCCTTTCTTCTATATTTTGGATTTCTAATTAAGTCTAACGGCTCTTTTTCGTTGGTTTCTAAATAGTCAAATCCTTTGGTAAATGTGTTAAATTTATTTTTCATAGTTCAAATATAATACAAAAATAATAAACTTTACATAAATGTAATAAATATTATTTATATTTGTAAAAAAATATTATAATATGTTATATAAGGACGGTAAATATTTAAACGTTTGTGGATTTAAGTTATGTGGTATTGATTTCTATGGTCGATTGAATCAATTGTATTGTGAAAGTAAATGTAAGCAGGCTCACAATAATAGTAAGTCGAGTATGGTAAGAAAGTTGGCAAATGGATCGGATTTAAAAATTAGAAAAGCGACACGAATCGTTATGGATTTATTTAAACCAGATAATGAAGGTAAATCAATCATTCATAAAGTCGAATTAATATCAAGAGCATTTCCTTTTGATTTGCCTACAACGAAAATAAAAGATGATCGATACGATGGTGTTATGTTTTGCTTTGGCTCTTTTTGTTTTTATCAGAAAGGGGAGTATTTTATTTTTTACAAAATCTAATTAAAATGGCACATATTCAATTTAATCATTTGAGTGATAATGCATTCAATAGTTTTGTTCCAGAAGCGACTAAAGTGGCTAGTAATAAATTGTTCAAAAATGTATTTTTGGTTGGTAGCATTGCGTTAGGTATCTGGATTATTTACAAGATTACAGAAGAAAAAAATATCAAAGCAAAGAAGAGTGCAGGATAAATCCTTTTAAATTTGGCATTCTGCAATCTCAGAAGCAAACTCTTGTTGAAGGTTTAAAAGTGCGGATTTTGCATATTCAATATCTCGATCTTTTAAGAAAAAGAAATTGATTTTTTGTTTACGGATTTTATTGTCATCACCACGTTTAAGACGATGTTTAGAATTGTTTAAGTCTTCGTAGATTGCATTAAAATACGTACCAATCTTTGATCTGAAATCATTTTGAGCGTGAACAAATTCTAGATGAGTAAATGCAGCACGATCTGCAGATAGTTCATATCCTATTGTTGGATGTGTATTTATAATTAACTCATTCAAATTTCGTTGAATGTGATCAATAATTATATCAGAGAAACAATCAATTATTTTTTGAAGCCAGCTTACGAGATTATACCCACCAAGTTGGCGACATTTAAGTTGTATGTTTAGGCATGCTTTTGCTTCTTCACTGGCATCTTTGTATTTAAAATGGTTAATTGCCTTTATCAGCGAAACTTTCAATTCAGATTCACAGATGTCCTCAACTAGAAATTCTAAAGGTCTTAAAAATGCTTCTTTTCGATTTTCCTCTGCTTCTAGTAATGATCGCATACGAAGTTGGTGAGCGCTACCTTGCTCATTATTTTCTTGACTATAATCCCTATTCCAACTCATAATAGACCTATTGTTTTGGCGATGTCATACTTACTTAACTGCCCTAAATTCTTCTTGTGATAATAATGAAGCAATGTGGTTTTTAGAAAAGTGTTCTTTTCTAACTCAATGCTGTGCTTCACCGTGGAATAAAGTTGGTGACTGGGCTCGACCTGCAAGATCAATAGTCTGTAATAAGCCAATTTTACATACAATGAGTCTGTTGCCATAAGTTTTTTAAAGCAGTTTCGAAGTTCTTCAGTCGTTAATTCCTGGCTGATGGCTATAGTGACAATGAATTGGTGCTGGATCCACTCGTAAAGTTTAAACTTCTCTATATGGTGGAGCAGTTTATCTTTTAAGGATGAATTAGCCTCGTACTTGGCTAAAATCCAATTGAACTGATTTGCTTTTGCTATAAATTTCCGAGATAATAGAAACCAAACATCTATATATGCTGGATTTGCTTTATAATTGAATTCCAAAGATTCCGATAACGTTAATAAACTTCGATATTCAAATCCAATTTTTAGCCAATCTTTTTGATGTTTTCGAAGATCCTTTGTAATGCTTTCTTCATCTATAAATTCGACAGAATCGCCTACTTTTTTAATCTTACTCCAAATAAATTTATCAAGTACATCAAATTCCTTTTCTAAGTATTCTTTTGCCTCCTCATCTGATGAAAATTCGAAGTCTCGAGTGAAGTAAAAGTCACCTTGACTTGCGCCACCAAATTGTTCAGTTAAATCAATTTGATCAATGGTGTCGGATTGAGTTTTGTCAATTTTTGGTTCTACTTTTTCTTCAAAAGCGATTGCCAAATAGGCCATAATATCGGCATTGTCAATTTTCTCTTTTTCTCGATCCTCATCCAACTTCTCAATTAACGTCTTTTTGGAGTTAATGCTAAGGCCGTTTGATTTTAGGAATTTGTCAATCTCAACCAGTACTTCGATTAGTTCATCTTCATTTGATGAATAAATACGGAAGTCATCCATATAGCGATAGTAACTCAAGCCTCGACTAACCATTTTTTCATCAATATCACCTAAATAGACGTTGGCAATAAAAAATGATGCTTGAGGGCCTTGTGGAATGCCAACTCCTGGTGTAGCGGATTCAGACGTACCAGACCAAGTGTTCAGACATTCACTAAATAAATCCAATACGGCAGGGTCAATATCAAACTTTTTGTAAAGGAGTTGCAATAGTTTGCTATGAGGAATACAGTCAAAAAAGCCTGTGATGTCGGTCTCAAGTTTATATGTCATCGATCGGTCATCAACCTCTGCATTAACTGATTCAGCAAATTGATTCCATTTTGACATCCACAATTCGTAAAAGTAAAAACGAGGATTTTCAATAGTCAAAATATCAACTCCTAGTTTTACTTCTTCATTTAAAACACTTCCAAATACAAATCTTTCATATTTTTCAGTTGTGTCATATGCTCTGTAAGCAATTGTATCGCAAATGCATTGGTAAACAATGGCATCTTCAATGCAAAGAATGGTTTTTGCACGTTGCGTTCCGGTTGCTTTTGGCTCGTAGAATTTCGCTGGTCTTGATGGCTTATATTCACCTGCAATTAAAAGTTCGGATAAATAACGTAGGTTATTTTCAATATTTGATTCAAATAACTCAATACCAGCATAGTCTTTTACATCGCGATTACTATCTCTGATAGAACGCTCCCAGGCAATAGTAAGATTTGGTATGTCGAAGTAATTTTTCAGAAACAAAATTTAGATTGGAAAAATACATAATATATCTCATTTAATTTACACTTTAATATAATTATATTTTGTATTTTTCACATTCATTGTTTTAATAATTATGAATTGCATAAAGCAAATATTGGATAATCAAGGTAGGTCTCAACGATGGTTGGCAGATAAGCTAGGTAAAAGTTATAATATGATAAATGCCTATGTGCAAAATCGACAACAACCTAGAGTTGAAACACTTTATGAAATCGCTGAAATACTTTCGGTAGACGTGAAAGAATTGTTAGTGTCAAATAAAATGGAATTGAAATGAATTTAACAACCGGCCAACGAATTTCCACAAGAGGAGAAGATTTTTTAATAACGAATATCATCGCTAATTCAGATGGTACGCATATTCTTCAAACAGAAGGAATTAGCGAGTTGGTAAAAGGGAAACGTTTCACTTTTGACACTAAAATAGATGATGACATCACGCCAGTAGATCCAATAAATACTGTTTTTATTGCTGATGAAGACAATGGTTATCGCAAAACGAAATTATATATTGAAACGCATATTCGAAATTCGACCATCTTTTCAGATAAAATTACAGTTGCAGATAAGGCGGCTTTTAATCTTTCTGATTATCAATTAACTCCTACGCTTAAAGCGCTACAATTACCCAAGCAACGTCTCTTGATTGCAGATGGTGTAGGTTTGGGGAAAACAATTGAAGTTGGAATTTTCCTTGCTGAAATGCTCAAAAGAGGAAAAGGAAAACGTATTATGGTTTTGGCTTTAAAGTCAATTTTAGGACAGTTTCAGCAAGAATTATGGAATCGTTTTGCTATTCCATTAGTTCGATTGGACAGTGAGGGTATCGCTCGCATTAAAACACAACTTCCGGCCAATAAGAATCCATTTGATTATTACGATAAAACCATTGTATCCATTGATACATTGAAGAACAACGCCAAATTCAGACATTACATTGAAAAATCACATTGGGATGTAATCGTAATTGATGAATGCCATACAGTTGCTAATAACAGCAGTCAACGTGGAGATTTGGCGCAATTTCTTGCTGGCAGATGTGATTCGCTTATTTTGACTTCTGCAACGCCTCATAACGGTAAAAAGGAGAGTTTCGCTAACATTATTAATATGATTGAGCCAACTGCAATTCCGAAAAATGGGAATTACTCTAAAGCCGATGTTGAGCCATACTATGTGCGTCGTTTCAAAAATGATATTGACGATGCAACTGTTCGAAAGAACTTCCAGGAGCGCAAAATCGTGCGACTTAAAACTGATTTGACAGCAGAGGAGTTAGCCTTTTTAGCGTATCAGCAAGGACTAAAAATGAAAGCGTTGAGTTCTTTGAAAGAAGACGGAAAAGCAAAAGATGATTTTCTGTTTTCGGTGATGATTTTCAAAGCATTTATGTCTTCGCCTGCTGCTGCCTTGCAATCCATAGAAAATCGTTTAGCGAAAGTGAAAGAGTTGGCTACTTCCTCTGATCGATATGAAGATAGTATTGATATTCTCGAGGAACATCAAGATTTATTGAAAGCCATTCTTGCGAGTAAAAAGGACAGCAAATACGCAAAATTGAAAGCGACTTTGGAAGAAATGAAATGGGCGGGAAAGAAAACTCACGACCGTTTTGTTATTTTTGCCGAGCGCATTGCAACACTGAAATACCTTGAAGAAAATCTAAAACGTGATTTCGATCTTGCCGATGATGTCGTTCAATCCTTCAGTGGAAGTGATAGCGATATTGAACAACAAGCAATCATTGAAGACTTTGGTAAGGAAGATAGCAAGGTGCGTATTTTATTGTGTTCCGATGCTGGTTCTCAAGGTGTGAATTTACATTACTATTGCCACCAAATGGTAAACTATGATATTCCTTGGTCTTTGATTACCTTGGAACAACGTAACGGACGTATTGATCGATATGGACAAAAAGAAACACCGAATATCTATTATTTGGTCGCTCATTCTGAAGATGAAAACATTAAAACAGATTTACATATTATCAATAAATTGACTGAGAAGGAGGAGGAAGTGTATAAAACTCTAGGAGATGCCGGTTCTGTGATGAAATTACACGATTCCCACAAGGAAGAGGCCGTTGTCATTTCAGCCATTGAAAATAAAGATGAAAATTTCATTGGGGATATTTCTAAAATGGATTTCAGCTCACTTTTTACTGAAAGTGAAAACACTGCTGCAACCATTACAGAGCAGCCAATGGAAGAAGTTACTACTGTGTATCGAAACGATTTCAGTTATTACAGTGAATTATTCAAACATTTAGACGGTGCTGGTTTGATTTCAAGCAGAGATTATTCAATCGATAATGAAGACGAATACTTGGAATTGCTAAATACCAAAGAACTAGATGCTATTTTGTATGATTTACCTCCAGAATCTAAACCAAAAGTAAGTGAACCTTTTCGTTTGACTTTAGATAAATCAAAAGTTCAAAAGGCCATCGATGAAGCGCGTAAGAAAAAAGGTGATTGGGCTGCATTCCAAATTTTGTATGACTTGCATCCTACTATCAAGTATTATATGACCAAATTGGAAGCTAGTGTTCCTAAAGACCAAGCATTGGCGGCTAAACTTTCAGGGAAATTTGAAAAAGGAACGGCTTGGTACATTTTACACGGACAAGTATCTAATAATCTTGGACAGCCTGTTATTTCAGATTTTTTTGCAGTTGGACACGACGGTAAGAAAGTAATTGAATGTATTTCAATTGCTGATTTTGTGGAACGATTTGAGTTGAACAAGGAGTTATATACAGAGGATATTTCTAGCAATGAACTCACAGAGTTAAGCAGTCGATTAACGGAAGTTATTGATTATGCTCAAGATGAATGGATGTTGGCAGAACAAAAACGCTTAGGAGATGTGATGTTAGAAAAGTCAGTTGATTACGAAGAACACCTTTCGAACTGGAGATCAGCGTCTTTGAAGAATTTGGAAATCAATTTTGAAACAACTACTGAAACCATTTTTACTAAAACCAAAAAAGAACGTCAGTTAGAAGAAATTCACAACATTGCAGATGGTTCTAGTCAGTTTATGAAAGACATGTTGGCGCTTGACCAAGAAGCATATATCAAAGTAATGGCCGTATTTTTTAACGCATAGGAGATGATAAAATTTATAGATAATACAGGCGAATTTTTCTCTTCAAACTATTTTGATGAGGATTTTGTAAAAAAGGTTCACGATAAATCAGGTTATGCAGTTGAAGATCAGAAAGAACTTCAAAAACGCATTACCCCTTTAAAAGATAAATACTACCGATACAAACAGTCGATTATTGAAGGACGTTTACGTGTAAAAGACAAGATATTTGAAACTCACCAGTTTCATTCGTTGCTTTTAAATGCACTTGGATTCGATGGTGATCATCACCAATACAATGAGCCATTTCATTTCTCCGAATTTGATGTGTTACCTGTTCGTCATAAATTATACAGAGGGAATAAATTGCATTTACTTATCATGGAAATGCAACCTTTGATAAAAGAAGGGGATGAAGAGCCAGATGGTCTTTTTGAACAACGTTACAATATCGATACTGAGGAACATTTAACAAGTGAACAACGCTATCACAAAAGTCAATGGAGTAGAGTTTTTGAAATTGGAGAGGAGTTAAAAATCTCTCCTGTTATCATTAACAAAGCAATTAATGAATTATGCTTGATAGATCAAAAAGATAGACCACAATTTATTTTATTGTTGGCTGGTAATATTGTTTTCTTGATTGAAGTAGAGAAATGGTTCAAAGGTTCCTACTTGCAGTTTGATCTAGAAGAACTCTTTTATGAGGGTACTATTGACAGAAGATATTACTCACTTTTCTACTTGTTGCTTTCAAAAGAAATGCTTGCTCCAGATAGTGATATGGTATTGATGGGACAGCTGGAAGAAGACAGCCACAAAAGTGCGTACGAAGTAACCAAAGATTTAAAAGAAGGGATAATCCATGCGGTGGAGGCTTTAGCAAATGAAGCACTTTACTTCAAAAAGGAGATAAGCAAAGAAGAGTTCGACGAAACAGATGATACGTTTGAGCGCGAAATGAAAGACGATTGCTTGAGTATGGTGTATCGTTTGTTGTTTATTTTTTATGCGGAGTCTAGAACAGATTTAGATATTCTACCGATTTCTGATGATGTGTATCAAAAAGGATATTCCTTGGAAATGTTGCGCGATTTAGAGCAAACACAATTGATTACCGACCACAGTAGAAATGGTTATTTCTTCCATGATTCATTGAAGCGATTGTTTGATTTATTGAGTGAAGGTTATCGTGAATCAGAAGTGGAGACTAAAACTCTGAAATCGGGAGAAACTTTATCTTCGCAAAAACACAAAAGTTTCAGAATCCGTAAAATCGATTCGCCGCTTTTTAGTGAGAAGAAATTGTACCATTTGAAAGGAGTGAAATTTCGTAATTTCATTTGGCAGGATGTTATTTGCCAATTATCGTTATCGAAAGAGAAGAGAGGGAAAAACCGTGGAAGAATATCCTACGCTAACCTTGGAATCAATCAATTAGGAAGTGTTTACGAAAGTTTGTTGGCATACCGTGGTTTTTATGCGGAGGAAGATTACATTGAAGTGCATCCAAAAGGAAAACCACAAGAAGGGACTTTATTAGTGAAGCGCTCTCGTAGAGATGATTTTCATAATGATGAAGTATTGAAGGGTGATGATGGAAACGACCAAGTAATACCGAAAGGAAAATTTGTATACCGTTTAAGTGGACGGGACCGACAAAAATCGGCCTCCTACTATACACCTGAGGTGCTGACACAATGTACGGTGAAGTATACACTCAAGTCTATTTTGGAAAAGGTGGACACTGGTGAATTGCAAGCCTTGGACTTGTTGGATATGAAATTACTAGAGCCTGCAATGGGAGCTGGGGCGTTTCATAATGAGTTGATTAACCAATTATCAGAAGCCTATTTAACTTCTAGACAAAAAGAAGTGAAAAAGAAGATTTCTCCTGAAAAATACAGAGAGGAATTACAAAAAGTAAAGGCTTACATTGCTACCAATAATACGTATGGAGTAGATATTAACCCAACAGCGATTGAGTTGGGTAAACTGTCTTTGTGGTTGAATGTGATTCACAAAGATATGGAAACACCTTTCTTTGCAAACCGATTAGCAGTAGGAAATGCTGTTGTGGGTGCTTGGTTTAAGGTGTACGATGAAAAAGATCTCAAAAAGAAATGGTGGGAAAAAGAACCAACTCTCTTAGAGTTCGGTGTGCATAAAATTAAACGCAAAAACGACCAAATCTACCATTTCTTGCTACCAGATAAAGGAATGGTACCAAGTGCGGGGATTAGTTTATTAAAGAGTGAATTTCCAACATTTGCTTCGGGTGTAACCACTTGGAAAACAGAAATGCTGAAACCGTACAATGGTGATGAAATTGAACATTTAAAAACCATCTGTGAACGCATTGATGCTTTATTAGAAGAGCATTACCAATTCCAAAAAGAATTGAACTACCTCACGAAAAACAAAAACGACATTTGGGGAGGCTCGAAGCAAGAGGAGTTCCAAGGTGGATTGAGTTTCTCGAATTACGAGCAAAAAGAATTTCTTAACGACAAACGTAACCGCGAATCTGCGCCTTATTATAAGTTGAAAATGGTGATGGACTATTGGTGCAGTTTGTGGTTTTGGGATGTGCGCAAAGCAGATTTTTTACCAAGCAGGCAGCAGTATCTCAATGACCTTACCAGCATTTTAAGTTTAGATCTTACGTCTGATACCAAAATAGAACAAAAAATAGTTTCTTCCTACAGCCAAGAAAGCCAATTGACTTTGGTGATGGAAGAACCTTCTGTTAAAGAATATGCTCAACAACAAATCATTGAAAAAACACAACAAAGCGATTTATTTGACAACAAAGAGCGCTTGCAAGAAGTTAAACTCTTGGCTGAAACACACCGTTTCTTTCACAACCAGTTGGAGTTTATAGAAGTTTTTAAAGAAAGAGGTGGTTTTGATGTAATTGTCGGAAATCCACCGTGGTTAAAAATAACTTTTGAGGAAAAAAGTTTAATGAGTGAAAAATTTCCTGAGGTTTTTATACGAAAAGTTTCTGCTACAAAAGCAAAAGAACTTCAAAATTCATATTTTCAAAACGAAACACAGAAAGAAGTTTATTTCGAAGAATATATTGGAACTGACTCTTCTGCTACTTTTATGAATGCGTTTCAAAACTATCCTTTGCTTAAAGGACAACAAACTAATTTGTACAAATGTGTAATTGAAAATAGTTTTTCTTTAATTTCTGAAAAAGGATTTCTAGGATTATTGCACCCTGAAAGCGTTTATGACGATCCTAACGGGCAACGTTTACGTAAAGAAATTTATAATAGATTGAAATATCATTTTCAATTCAAAAATGAACTGATGTTATTCGCTGAAATTGACCATCATAATTTTTATGGAGCACATATTTATTCTGGAAGGAGAAGTAATATAGATTTTCTATCAATCAATAATTTATTTCATCCTTTTACTATTGATGGTTGTTTTGTTCATAATGGTTCTGGCTTAGCTGGTGGTTTTAAAATCAAAGACGAGAAGAGTAATAAAATGGTTTGGAATATTCAACCACATAATGATAGAATAGTTAGAATTAAAGATGAAGAACTAAAATTATTATCCAATTTTTTTGAAAATTCTGAAGAGTTTGAAAGTGCGAAATTGGTGAATCTACATACACAATCCATAATTTATATAATTAAAAAGTTAGCAGCACTTAAAACTAAAGTAGAAGATTTTGAAAATATTATTGATGAAGGATTTCACGAAACAAATGCACAAAATGATAATAAAATTGAAAGACTATTAAAATCAAAAAGTCCAATAATAACGAGTAATGAATTAATAATTGGCGGCCCTCATTTTTTTGTTGGAAATCCATTATACAAAACACCTCGAGAAATTTCTAAATTAAATTCAGATTATGATGTAATTAGCCTAACTGATATTGAAATAGATTTCATTAGCAACGTTAACTTTATTCCAGATAAGAATTTCAACTACACTGAAAGTGATAAATATAAATTAGTATTCAGTCAAATGTTAAGTATAACAGGTGAAAGAACAATTCAGCCAGCACTTTTTCCACCAAATACGTTTCATATTAATACTGTTACTTCCATCACCTTTGAAAATGAACCTAGACTATTAGAATTGTCAGCTATTTCTAGTTCATTAGTAATTGATTTTTATGTAAAAATTATTGGGAAAGGTGGCTTTTATTCGGGTTCTTTAAAAAAATTGTTATTGGGTATAAACAAGCAATTTGTTCCTCAATTGTTCATTAGAACTCTCCATTTAAATTGCCTAAACAAGCACTATTCACCTCTTTGGGAACGTAATTTTCAAGAATCCTTCAAAAAAGACAATTGGAGTAAAAAAGATACCCGTTTAAAATCCTTTAGCGGTTTAACCAAAGAATGGAAATGGGAAACACCCTTACGCAATTGGTTTGAGCGCAGACAAGCCTTGGTGGAGATAGATGTCATCACCGCAATGGCTTTGGGCTTAACCTTGGAGGAGTTAATTCTCATTTACAATGTGCAATTCCCAGTGCTTCAGCAAAACGAAGACGATACCTGGTACGATACCAAAGGAAACATTGTATTCACGTGTTCTAAAGGTTTAACAGGAGTTGGTCTAGATCGCGCAGAATGGAACACTATAAAAGATTACAAAGAAGGCGTAACCTACGAGCATACTATCGAGAAAAGCGAGTTATACAAAGGAAAAGTCGTAACGTATTATGCACCTTTTGATAAGTGTGATCGTGTGGAAGATTATAAAGTTGCTTGGGGGTATTTTGAGGGGGTGTTTAAGGATTAGAATATATGGAAAGAACAGAAATACACAATTTAATAAATTCACCCAATACGCCATTGGCAATTAAAGAATTATTAAAAAAGTTTATTACCGAATTTGATAATCAAAATTCAATTGCTTGGTGTCTCAATGTCTTGTCAAAAGATAAAAAGCATCATTGTTATTCTTTATTAAATAAGGGTTCAGGAGTTATCTCACAGGCTCATAACAAAAGTGATAAAGAACTTTCAAAAGATGAATTAATTTGTTTGTATAACTATTATTATTTCCCAATATTATTTGAAAGTACTTATTTGATTTACTCAGAATTATGGGATGGCACATTTGAAGTGGCTTTCGCTTCTGATAATGCTCTTGTATTTATGGATTTTGGCAGTAGCACACTTCCAGTATCATTAGCATTTTCAGAAGTTTTTAAGAATAATAAACCAACGACATTTTGGGAAGCGCCAGAAGATCTGAATCCTATTAAATCTTCTATCTGGAAAGAACAGAATTTATCAGATTTTCCAATAGTATCTTATTTTTTTAGAGATTCTGATTTTAATTATTATGCTGAAGATTTCATTAAACATCTCGATAGATCTGCTGATTGGGATATGTACTTTAATATTTTGGAGACTGGGGTTTCAGATTTGTTTCCTCCACTATTTAATGTAATTTACCCTCGTAATAGTAGTTGGTTTTTAGATAATTTCACATTTAGTTACGGCAGGCATAAATTAAATATTGAATTAGGTGATATTTCGTTTAACTATATCAATAATGTTAAGAAAGTTCAAGAAAACTCTTGGATTTATTACACACCGGAGCCATTTCAAGAACTTTTTAATCAAAATAAAAGCATCATTTTAAACATAAACTATTTAAGGTCTTTGTTAAATTTCGATTTTGAAAAGATGATCGAAGAAGTAAATGATATTTTAAAAGAAAACAAAAGAAACAATGTTGCAATTTTATTTCAAAATAATGGAAATGAAGAACTTCAAAATAAATGGAATATTTTTAAATCAAGTGTGGCAATGAAATCGATTAAATCAGGAGTCATTAATTTGACTTGTAATTCTAAAATACATATTTCGTACGAAGTATTATTTAGATCTAAATATGAACGATATAAATACCATTAAATATGGATTTTCATGAAGGAATAGAACAAGAATATGATAAAACTATATTTTTATGAATTGGAAATTGAATTATAGTGCACTCTCATTTGAAGAAAGGGATATTTTAAGTTGTAAATCAGATAAAGTTTTTATTTTAGATAACACGTGCATATCTAATGTGTTGTTTTATAAAATTTTGGATTTTAAGATAATGTTTCCTAATGCTTCCATTTCATATGTCTCTGAGTCAAATTTGAATGAGAAATTACTTATTGAATTCTGTAATGATTATGAAATAGAGGACATTACATTTTATAAATACAATGAAATTCTAAAATTGATTGAATTTGAAAATAATTTTAATTTAATAGTTTGTGACGATGCAGAAGATTTGCCAAAATTCATAATTGAGATACTCACAGAAAATTCACAGAAAATAATTTTAAAGGCTAATGGCCCTTCTCAATTTTTGAATCATCCAATATGGAAAAAGCCACCAGCTGAAATATCTGAAATAGAAGAAATAAACGATTTTGAAATATGTAAAGTGAATAATTTATATAGCAATAGTATTTTAAATATTATTAATAATGGATTATCAAAAATTAAGTTAATTCAAAAAACGGCTTCACAAATACACCTTTACAATTTTAAAAATCAATTGGATGAAATTCGTTTTTGCTGGGAAACATCAGCAAGAAATAAATCGTTCAGGTCAGAAGATAAAATAGGAATTGTTATACCTGATACTAGACTACTAATACTATTTGTAAAAAATCTATTAGAATTAAATGCCAAACCTTCTTTTCTTGGATTGGATACATATCAAGATTTTTCTATTTTAAATGAACATTTGAGATTGAATTCTATTGATTGTTCGATAATGATTGAAGAACAAATTCAATCGTTACAAAAAAATGAAAGTCAAAATATTTTATTAACTACTTATTCTAATTATAGGAACTTTGATTTTGACATTGTTTTACTACCATTTTTAGGAAAGGAAATTTCACCAGATAATGAAGAAATTAACTATAAATTATTATTTTCAAAAGTATTACATAGATTTAAGAATGTGAAGAGATTAGAGGCGGTTTATAGTGGGGAAATTTATGAGGAAATTAGAGAGTTTTTTAGTGAAATACCGGTTCGAACTATTTTATGGGACAATGAAAATGACATTAATATAAATTTTTAATATATGAATTTATTCAGTGAAGAAGAGCAAAAGGCTCCAAGAGAATTTGAAAAACACAGTTTACAAGACGGTGAAGTGTGGATTATGCGAAATTTCATGTCATTTGACGATGCAAATAGGTATTTTAAAATTCTAACTGATACTATTAATTGGAAACAAGAGGAGATTACTTTTTACGGTAAAACCTATCCAGTTCCACGTAAAACGGCTTGGTATGGTTATGAAGGATTTAACTATACCTATTCGGGCATAAGTTGTAATCCAGATCCTTGGACAAAAGAATTAGTGGAAATCAAAAAAGACATTGAAAATTTTATGCCAGAGGAGGATTTTAATAGCGTTCTACTGAATCTTTATAGAGATGGCAATGATAAGGTAAGTTGGCACGCAGATGATGAAAAGGGATTGGGTAGAAATCCAACCATTGCTTCATTGAGTCTTGGTGCAACACGCTTCTTCGATTTGAAACATAAGGATAACCCAGAATTGAAAATGAGAATTGATTTAACACCAGGTTCTTTAGTAATTATGACTGGAGAACTTCAACATCATTGGTTGCATCAAATTCCAGTTCAGAAAACTATCAAAGAGGCAAGAATTAATTTGACATTTAGAACGATTAAACTGTAAGTAATGGATGTCTATAATGCAATAGTAGAAGGCATATCTTCAAAATTATCATCTGGTCAGAGTATCGAATCATACCTTAATTCGCTGAAAAAATCAGTAAAGTCTTTGCGAGTAGCATATAGAAATAATCCTGTTTTTGTAAATTATGAAATAACTGATATTCAAGCGGCATATTTAGCAACATATTTACCGCATTATTATCAACTGATTTATAAAATATTTATCGAGGAAGTTCCAGATATATTTAAAGTCAAAAAGGAAGTGTTTTTGACTTTCATTGGAGGAGGGCCTGGTTCTGAAGCCTATGGAGCAATTAAGTATATTTTTAATAATTGTACAGATGTTGAAACAATCCATGTTACTATTTTAGATATAAACGCTTCCACATGGGATTATAGTCATTCAATAGTTCTTGAAAATCTTGTTAGTTCTTTAAACAAAGGAAAAACTCAAATTCATTGGAAATCCATTTCTTTTGATTTAACATCAACTGCTAATATAAGTGAGTCAAAGTCAATAATTGAAAAAAGTGACTTACTTGTTATTCAAAATTGTTTAAATGAAATAGCGAAAGTGGACCTTCCATCTTTAAAAACCAATATAAAAGCACTTTTTGAATATCTACCAAGTAATGCTTATTTACTAATGTCAGATATGACTTCGGTAGCAAGGCCAATTATGAATGATTTGGAGGCATATTTAGTAAGCACCTTTGCACCGAAGTTTTTAAGGTCAACACTTTCTTCAGGTTCAAGGTCACTCATATCTGTACATCATAGACCGTCACCAATTATTGCTCAAAACCTATTAGTTGGTACAGATGGTTTGATCCCTCGTAAAAATATCAGTTATGACTATTCTATTCTTTCTAAAGGTATCACAGAAGAGCCAATAGATTATCAAGAACTTGGTTTTGCTGCGTTGTATAAACCTTTAGATTTTAAAAATCTTGATGCAAACGATTTTATTCATAAAAAGATATTTATTGGAATTGATTTTGGAACTTCGTCAACAGTCATTAGTACAGCTCAACTTGTTGATGGTAGAATAAAAATCAAACCTATCCCAATAAAGCAAAAAGATCATTCTGGTTCGGTAACCAGCAACCCTTTAGTGCCTTCTGTTATGTCTTTTGTTAATGGAAATAGACTTTTGGTTGGTATTCATGCAGCCGACCATAAACCATACCTTCAATATGGTAAAAACACATGGCATTCCTTCAAGCAAAACTTAGGCAAATTAGAAGAAATAGACTATGCTAACTCTGAATTAGCACAAAACCCAAATTTTAAAATTTCTAATGCTACAGAGGCTCTTACCCTATTTTTCTCCTATATAAAAAGAGAAATGTTTCAATATCTAGAAGACAATAATTTACCAATCGAAGTAGAATATTCAATAAGCATACCTGCAGGTTTTCCTTCTAAAGAGAAGCAGACGTTAAGGTCCTGCCTCATAAATGCAGGCATTGAATGTGAAAACACCCCTTTCATTGAAGAGCCAAATGCAGCGCTAATAAATTACATTTATGAACAAAATATATTTATTCAAAGTAATCAGCCAAAGAATATTTTAGTTCTGGATTTAGGAGCAGGTACAGTAGATGTCTCTATTTTGCGTGCAGAAAAAGGAGACGATGGTTTTACTTCAAAATTACTTTCAGTAGTTCGACTCGGGAATATCGGTGGCAATTTAATTGACGAGTTAATGGCTGAGGAAATTATTCAAGAATTCAACATAAACGAACATATTAATGATTTTCTAAAAATTGAACTAGTAAGCCTTTGTGAAAAACTGAAAATAAAGATTTGTAGGGACATAATTGTTGATGCTGTAACCCATTTTGAATTGCCAACATTAAGTAAGTCAAATGAGTTAAGAACTATCCCACCCTCTGTAAATCTAAATGCAATTGGAATAAACTCTATTGAATTGTCTTTTCAAACATTCAACAATCTAATGATGTCCTATTGGCTTGGTTCATCTGGTAATGATGGTGTAAAAGCCACATTAGATAAGTCGATAGAAAATGCAGGGCTAACTTTGTCTATGATTGATAAGATAATAGTGACCGGCGGTGGCGGTAGAAATCCATATATTAAAAATTTTGTAGCAAATTATTTTCAGGGTTCAGAATTGTTTATTTCAGACAATATTCAAGAACAAGTTTCAAGAGGTGTTGCCATTCAATCATTTGTGCTCAACTCGTTTGGTAAAAACATAATAACACCAATCTTGGGACATGATATATACTTAAAAGGGTTCAATAAATCTGTTGTCCTTTTTGAGAATGGAATCAACATTCCTTCAACTGATATAGAAGTTTTCATTGATGAGCCATCCTCAAATGATTCTTTTGCCATAGAATGTTATTCAAAAGAAAATGAAGATTACAGAAAGTATTTTATTCTTCCAGCTAATGTATCCATCTCAAAGTTGATTTTCTACATTGCTCCTGATCAAGAATTGAGGTGTGAAATAGTTGGGTCGAATTATGAAAAGGATGCAACCGAGAGTTTCAAAAAATTACAAAACAAACTAATAAAAATAAAATAGAAATTATGAAATGGATGATAACCGAAGATAAATTGGGTACAGATCAAGTTGACTTAATAGATGAAATTGGTAAAATTAATAACAAGCCAATTTGGATTAAGGGACATGCTGGAAGTGGAAAGTCTGTCTTGCTGCTTCACTCACTTGCTGATTATTTAGTAAAAAAGCCTACAGCAAATGTTTGCGTAGTTGTATTTACGAGAGCACTTGTGGATTTGTTGGAAACTGGACTTAGGCAAATTCCTAAGCTAAATGGTAAAAACATACCGGTACTTACAATCTATCAATTAAAATATAGAATTGAAAAAGGAATGGCTAATTATGATGCGATATTTTGTGATGAAGTTCAAGATTTACCATTAGAATTTATTCAATCAATAAAATCTGTATGCAAGCATTTAATTATTGCTGGTGATGCAGAGCAATCCATATATAATAGCGTTCCGATTTGGGACCAAAGGCCAGCAACATCCAAAGAAATTCAAGATTCTATTGTTCCAATAGAAAAAAAATTAGGAGTCATTTACAGATTAACAGAATCTGTACTGAAGGTGCTAAAAAATGTATTTCCTTCAATGCTAAATGACATGCCCAATATTGCAAGGGTTGATACGGAAATTAAACTTTATCAATCTAATTCACAAGATAACGAACAAGAAATTAAGTATTGTTGGGATGAAATAAAACAAACCAATACATTGCGAACTGCTGAGGTGAGTGCAGTGCTTATTAGTGGTCATGATGCAATTATGGAGTTTGTAAATACCGTTTTACGAATTGAAAAAATTGAACCATGGCAAAGAGTAGATGGTAAAGATAGAAAACCTGATTATGAAGCATTAAATCTTTTTTTAAAAAATAATGGAGTTCCAATAATGTACGTCGGCAATAATTATGGATCTTTAAGTGATGCTGATAGAGAAAATAAAGTGGTTTTAATGACCTATCATAGTGCGAAAGGCTTAGATTTTGATTATGTGTATTTGCCATTGGCAAATGATGATATGTATATTCATTCAAATATTGACTCTTTGCTTTTAGTAGCCCTCTCGCGATCCAAGTCTGGTTTGTTTATTAGTTATACAGGTTCGCTTTACCCTTCGTTACATAAGTTTTTGGTCGGTATCAAACCAAAACAAATTTCAAATAACGACAGTACTGAAGTAGTATTTTAAAAATTAACATCATGATATTAGCGATAGAAAGAACCAAGTTCACTTATTTATATAAGTACAATCAAATTAGGGTTGATGTTAACCAACTAATTGACAAGTCAACTGATGCCCTAAAAGGTATGCTTACCAATGATTTAAATAGATTGATTGAATTATTTGATAAAGCGATGCCTTTGTTTGAGCAAGACCATGAAATCATCTTATTAGAAATAGAAAAGAGCAAAATGAATATTCAAAATGGCATTTTGATTTCATTTGATTCAATTCAATGTATTTATCCACTTACGGATATTGGACTCAAACTTCTTGATGGAAAAATTAGCGAGGATTTTATTTTAGAACAACCTGTTTTTGAAAATGTAATTGAAGCAATAAAAATTAGTCGTTCAATGGATTTTAGAAAGTCAGCGGCTGCAAAATTACTTGAACATTATAATTTGGTTCAATATATAAAAAAGGATACAATTTTATCAATAGAATCATCTGTCGAAAAGAACCTACTTGATAAAGTAAAGCCACAAATATTTGATACTTTTCTTGATCATCTAATTGCGTACAATAAGACTCCATCATACATTCCAGAAGGAAACATAGAGCATATCTGTAAAATAGGAGTAATTGCAATAAAATATTTGGGCAAAGCGGAGGAGGTTTTTACCAATGGCCATTTTTATAAGTCAAGTATTAAATATAAATCCAAGATAAACAGTCCTTCCTATTTGAAATCATATTCCGATTTTAATTCAATTGTAGATGTTGAGCTAAAATCGAGTATTGAGAAAATGGTAGATATAATTTCAAAAGAATACAGCGGGGTCGATGTTTTCAAGGTCTCTTATTTCTTTCTTGCTTTTAAATCATTTCTCAATAAACATGACAATAATGTAGAGTTATTAAATAATGAAATTGAAGACCTAATTTATGATGATAAACAAAGTGCTGCCATTGTTCTAGCAATGCTTGGTTTCACTTATTCAATTGAAAGTATCTATGAGGGATTACATAGAATTTCAAATGCTCCGTTGCTCAAATCAACCCGAAGTAAATTAAATGCTGAAGTAGAAAATCGTAAAAGAGTTGAATCTGCAATTGAAAAACAAAAACAGCACGAAAAAGAGTTGGAGAACGAACGAATCAGTATGGAAATTCAAAGTCATACATCTGTTAATGAATTACAATCTTCTTCCACACCAAACATTTCAGAGTACAAGAATGAAGAAATAGAAATAGGAAAAACTATTGAATTAGATCTATTTGATAATTCCGAAGTAGCTACTATTGTTGATTTGAAGGATTCGGATGATTTAACAAAAAAGGAGAATGAAAACTCCGATCAACAAGAGAGTAACCCTGAACTTTCGGAACCATCAACAGAATATCAAAATTCTAAAAATAATGAGTTAATCAATAATAACGAAATCGAAGAAACTGAACTGGATAAAAAGGCAGAAATCATTGCTACTTCAAATAATCAAAAGAACGATGAAATAAATAACTTGGTGAAAGATCCTGTTATACCCTTAAAAAAGTCTAGAAAAGGGAATTTACCCAAAACAACAGTGAAGAAAATTAATCCATCAATGTCTAATTCTGCTTTATCAGAAATAACACCTTCAGAAACTGATGACTTAGTAGTTCAAAATTCAGAAGATGATGGTGAGCAAAATCCAACAGTCAAAAGTAATGTAATAACAATACAGATTTTTGAGGAAGCGTTTCTGACAGATTATTTAAATAGTAAATACGAAAACAAGGAGAAAATTGAATTATGGACCAAATTCATGGAGAAAATATTTCCTGACAAGACTGAATTGATATCCTTCGGTAAATTAGAAAATCAGTTTAAATATGAACCTTTCTCCCGAAAAGCAATGTTTGATTCTGAATCAGAAATTAAAAAACTCAAAGATTTTTTTAAAAATTATAATCAATAAATGCTCCCACTACAACAGGCTTACGAAGTCAAACAATCGATTATTGAGTACCTCAAAGCAACCTTTGATTTTAAGGAAAAGGCTGTTTCTAAGGCATTCTACGACTTTATTGAAAGTCCAACGGATGGTATTTTCAAAGGTCCCTATATTTCATTGAAATTACCTTTTGAAACGGAAACGGGTGGAGAGGAAATCCCACTTCAAATAAAACCAAAATTATCGCCGTACAAACATCAATTTCAAGCCTTCCAACGTCTCACATCAGAAAATGGACATAAACCAGAACCTACCTTATTGACAACTGGTACGGGTTCTGGGAAAACCGAATCATTCCTATATCCAATTTTGGATTATTGTTATAAGAATAAAGGGAAAGCAGGGATTAAAGTAATCATTCTTTATCCGATGAATGCCCTCGCTACCGATCAAGCCAAACGTTTGGCGGAAATTATTTACAATGATCCATTGTTGAAGGATAATGTAACTGCTGGGTTGTTTATTGGTGAAGGAAAAGACAAAGCGAAGTTCCCTAAAACAATGGGTGACTCCCATATCATTGAGAATCGGGATGAAATTTTAACAAATCCACCAGATATATTACTAACCAACTTTAAAATGTTGGATTATGGGTTGTTGCGACATCAATTTCACAATTTATGGAAATTCAATTTTGAAGATCCAACTCTTTTGCAGTTTTTGGTTCTGGATGAATTACATACCTATGATGGTGCTCAAGGAACCGATGTTGCGAACTTAATACGCCGTTTGAAACTTAAATTGAATATTCCACAAGGACAATTATGTCCAGTTGGAACTTCAGCAACAATTGGTAAAGGGGCAGATTCGACGCGCTTACTGACAGAATATGCTTCGAGTGTATTTGGAGAAACATTTGATGTAGATTCAGTAATTGTTGAACATCGATTAAGTGCCGATCAATTTTTTACGATTCCAGATACCCAATTGGATACATTTATTCCTCGAATTGTTGGATTACAGCAAAGTCGATTGGGAATAAATGAAAATTACCTGGATTACATTATCCGTCAAAAGAAATTATGGCAATTACCAGATGATATTTTACCCAAAGACCTTGCAGATCAACTGAAGCAATTGAAAATCGTAAAAGACTTATGCGATATATGTTCTAAATCCATTCTTCCAATAACAGAATTAATTGATCGATTGAATGCAATAAATCCAGGATATGCTTCCTTGCCTTTAATGGATGAGGTAAATAGATACTCCCCAAAAGAAGAAGTGATAACCTCCATTTTGGCGTTAATTGCAGAAGCAAAAATAGATGAAAAGGGAAAGATTCCTTTTCTATTCCTACAAATACAAATTTGGGTAAGAGAATTAAGTGGTTTACTTCGTGAATTTTCAGCCGAACCGTCATTCACTTGGAAGGACAAGATATCCTTAGAAGACGATAATATTGCTTTACCACCTTATTTTTGCAGAGAATGCGGCGCCAGCGGATGGATGGCTATAAAACATGATAATCGCGATAAATTCGAGGGAGATCCTAACGGTATTTATGAACATTATTTTACCAATCATAAGAATATCTATTTCATAAATACAGCGACGGAAAAACACAAAGCTGTAGAAGACTTTGACGGTGAAGGAATAGCACCTTATGTTCATCAAGTAGATCTCAAATTCAGAGATGCCGACACCCCTAATTACCTTCATGTTTTAGGGTACAGAAAAGTAAAAGATCAAAAATCAATTCATGTTTGCCCAGAGTGTAACACCCAGAATACCTTAAGTATTATTGGGACAAGAATTGCTACGTTAAACTCGGTTTCTGTAAGTCAGGTATTATCATCTGATTTGGACAAAAGAGGAGAGCAATACCGTAAAGTTTTAGAATTTACCAATGGAGTTCAAGATGCAGCGCATCAAGCCGGTTTTGTTCAAGCGCGAAACTACCGATTTACTTTTCGTTCTTCTCTTCAAAAAATCATTAATGATATTGGAAAACCTATAGACTTAGATACACTTTCAGAAACCTTCATCAATTATTGGAAATCGCATGCTGACCCAACAGGCAATGGCCAATTGGATGCGTATTTTCAGCGTTTCTTTCCTTCGGATTACATTGGGAAATCAGATGTGGAAATGTATCGGAATGAGCAAACCAAACAATTCTCAAAAAAGTTCGAAACTGAATTTGATCTACGTGTTTATTGGGAGGTCTTATCGGAGTTTGGTTATAATGCTCAAATAGGTCGTACGCTTGAAAAAACTGGTTCTTCTGCGGTTTCATTTGATTTGGATGAATTGAAAATGGCCTTTACAGCTATGTTTGATTGGATGAAATCTAACAATATGGAAGTTGTAGAAGAATCTTCATTCGTTCAATTTTTGAATATATTATTGCATCGTATGCGGATTCGTGGTGCATTGAATCATCCGTACCTAAATAAGTTTAGACAAGAGGATTTGTCATTCTTTAATTTAAACTGGTCTCGTGATTCACGTCATTTTTTGAATAGAACGTATTTCGAGAGAAATTCAAGAATCCCCAAATTGGTTTGTACCAATGGAAAAACAAAAAATGTTTTAGATTCAACTTTTGCTAAAACAACAAATTGGTTCCATACTTATTTTGTAAAATCCTTTGAACTTGTTCCTTCAAATACAGCAATGATTAATGAGTTTTACGAAGAGTTATTCAAAATTTTATCTGAACAAGATTTAATAGATGTTAATACATCCAAAGAAGGTGAAAATTTCGCGATAAATCCTTCCAAAATTAAGGTAGGAAATGAAGTGATTTCTTTTGAATGTAATCAATGTTCTTCTTCTGTTCAAGTTCATTCGACTGATAACCTATTGGAAGGATCTGTTTGCATGGATTATCGTTGCACTGGAAAATATGTTCTTTCCCCAAAAAAGAAATTGAACTATTATAATTTAGTTTATAATCGCACAAACTCACCTCGTATTTTTGCTTCAGAA
Source organism: Flavobacteriales bacterium (assembly GCA_947380375.1). Classification (GTDB taxonomy): domain Bacteria; phylum Bacteroidota; class Bacteroidia; order Flavobacteriales_D; family Crocinitomicaceae; genus CAIUKX01. The sequence continues at coordinate 5,685 of CANCQX010000008.1, read as the reverse complement.
CATACTGGAGTATTGGAAAGACAAGTTAGAGAGAATGTAGAAGATGATTTTAAAAATAGGCCAAATTACAATTCACTCAATGTATTAGTTGCAACGTCAACATTGGAAATGGGGATTGATATTGGCTCCTTAAATACGGCAATCAACACGAGTGTCCCGCCACTTACTTCAAACTTTTTGCAACGAATAGGTCGTGCAGGTCGTTCATCTGGGACAGCACTGATTGAGACATTTGCTCAAAATAAAGCACACGATTTATTTTACTATCAAGAACCGATGGAAATGATGCAAGGAGATATTAATACTCCAGGCTGTTTTCTAAATGCAAAAGATATTCTATCAAGACATTTTACAGCGTATTGTTTTGACACTTGGACGAAGTCAAACCCAGCGTCAAACCAAATTCCAAACCGTATTACTGATTTAAATTTAATAGCCAACAGTACAACTGACATTGCTTTTTTTGTCAATCGACTGGTGGCATTCATTGTTAAAGATGTTGCTATTCTTGATCGTTTTTTCAGTTTGTATAAGGGGCAAATAGATCAATCTCTTGAGGATTCTATAAGAAAGTCATTGGAGGGAGATTTTGATAGTTCTTTTGCAAAACGCCTTAGAAGTGTATTTGAGGATTTAAAAAAAGAAATATTCTTCCTTTTGGATAAGGAAAAAGAAATTGAGCAGGTAATAAAAGACAAGAATCTTGGAAAAGAAGATGATGAGCGCAAAATACTTGAACAAGAGAAGAAGAGCATTTGGATATTAAAAAAGTCCATTCAAGGCAGACAAATCATTGAATTTTTAACCAATGAAGGGGTGCTTCCAAATTATGCGTTTCCAGAAACGGGAGTGACATTGAATGCTCAAGTGTATGGTTTTAAACCAGAAGGTGCCGAGCAAGAGCCAATAACAAAAAGTTATGAAATCGTTCGCTCTGCTTCAGCAGCATTGAAAGAATATGCGCCAGATAATTTCTTTTACAGTCAAGGGAATAAATTAGAAATCTCAGGTCTCAACACATATGATTGGTTTGGCGAGAAATCAAGTCTTACAACAATGCGTTTTTGTTCCAATTGTGACCATTTAGAAGAAGAAATTAAAGTAACAGAAAAAGGCACTTGTCCTAAATGCGGTCACGAATCATGGAATGCGGCATCGAACAAACATAAATTTGCACGAATGCATTCTGTTAAATCAGTCAATTCGAGCAATAAATCGGCATTGAAAGATTCCAAAGATGAGCGAGACCAAAAGAATTATATGATTTCAACTCATTTTAACTTTAATCCTAATTCGATTGAAGGTACCTGGGGTATGAAATCCATTCCTTTTGGAATTGAGTATGTTAAGGATGTTGAATTAACTAAAGTAAATTTAGGTATCAATTTACAGACCTCGAATCACTTAACGATTAATCAAATTGAAGATGTTCCTCGTCACGGTTTTGTTACTTGTAAGAATTGTGGTAAATCGACACCAAAACCAAGAGAGGTTCTTCAATTTGATAAAAAATTCCACTACGGCTATTGCAAGCATAAAGACATTGATTATTCTGATAAAAAGGATTCACTTGCAGTTTTTGAAGAGGTTTATTTGTATAGACAGATGCAAACGGAGGCGATTAAAATATTACTTCCAGTCCAAGAATTTGAGAATGAAGCCACACAAGAAATGTTCAAGGTAGGACTTGAGTTGGGCTTAAAAAAATACTACAAAGGAAATCCGGATCACATTGCTTTTGAATTTTATTCAGAGTTTAACGCTGTAAACGAAAGATTTGATAGGTACTTGGTAATGTATGACACTGTTCCAGGTGGAACAGGATATCTACAAAAATTATTTGACACGACTGAATTCACTCAACTTCTTACACAAGCATACGATACAATAAGGACTTGTTCTTGCAAATCAGAGGGGAAAGACGGTTGTTATCGCTGTATTTTGTCATATTCGAATCAATACATTAGACAGTCATTAAGCAGAAGCGCAGCGGAAGACTTGTTTTCAAAGATTGTTTTATCTGCAAAAGATTGGGAGCCAGTAAGTCAAGGAATTTCGTCACTTACCGAAAGTGGAATGATTGAAGAAAGTGAATTGGAAAAGAAATTTCCGATGGCGTTGAAAAAATTCGTAGAACGCAAAGACGATGAAAAATACTCATTTAAATCATTTAAAGACAACGGAATAACGTGTTACCAAATTGGATTGCCCAAAAATGAGGATATAATATATCTTACAATTACACCTCAAGTAACTTTAGGAGAAATTCATGGGATAGAAAAAAACACGAGAGCAGATTTTGTTATAAATTGCTCTTCAATTGTCCGTAATGGCGAAACAATAGAAGATACAAACGAGTTAATAGCCTACAAAGAGGTGGTCGTTTATTTAGATGGGTATCGTTATCACGCTTCGAAAGAGCACATGCGTTTTTACGAAGATCTCGAAATACGAAAAGCAATAAATTCTTCCCCAAATATGTATTCGTGGTCCTTATCTTGGGATGATATGAAGCGCTTCGAAAGCAATAAAGAAGAGGAGTGCTTTGATGAATTGTCTGTTGAGTCAAAAAAATATGCTGCAACGGTTAAGAAACTACTTCTAATCGCTAACGCAAATAATATTGATACGGGATTAATCCAGGCAAAAAACTCAATGGAGCGATTGATCTGGTTTTTGACGAATAGCAATACTCCAAACATTGATAATTACTTATCACTTTATTTGGCATGTTTTCAAGAGGAGTTTGGTAAAATTTCAATTTCAGAGAAAAGTGTAACGGAAATAATGGGAGGTTCTAGTTTCAATGAATCCATGTTAATACCACCTGCATCTGATTCTTTTATGCTATCGGAATTGTCTTCTTCAAACGAATTGTTTTCATTCAAGTCATTTGTTAAAATGGCTGGTTTGGAATTGAAAAGTAATCTTGAAGTGAAACAAGTTGAAGAAATAGAGAAAAAAGTTTGGGAGGAATTTTTGAGGTTGTATTCGGTGATTGGGAATAAATGAAATAAAAAATTAGATGAATAAAACACGTTTATAAAAAACAACATGATACTTTTCTTCGATACTGAAACAACTGGATTACCCAAAAATTGGAAAGCACCAATAACAGATTTAGAGAACTGGCCACGTTTAGTCCAAATAGCCTATTTAGTATATGATTTCGACGGAAATTTAATTCATTCTTGCAATGAGATAATAAAGCCAAATGGCTTCACAATTCCAAAAGACGCTTCCAAAATTCATGGAATTACTGCAGAAATTGCAACTCGGAGAGGAAGTAATATTGAAGATGTATTTGAAATATTTTCTATACATTTAAAACGAGCAAAAGTTATTGTTGCTCACAATATGGCTTACGATGAAAAAATTATAGGATCAGAGTTGATTCGTATGGGATTGGACAACATTCTTGATTCAAAAGAGAAAATTTGTACCATGGAATCTACTGTCGATTTGTGCAAAATCGGTGGTCCTTATGGTTATAAATGGCCAAAACTAGAAGAAATTCATCGGTTTTTATTTAAACATGATTTCGAAGATGCTCATGATGCCTTGGCAGATATTCAAGCAACTGCAAAGTGTTTTTGGGAGTTGAAAAAGATAGGTGTCATTAAATTATTACAAAATTACAGACCATCAAATTTTAATTCTACGATAGAAAAATTTAAGGAATATTCAATGCTTAATGAAAATAAATATTTTGATGTTCCATTTCTTACAATAGATAGAGAGGGTGAAGAGTCATGGATATTATATAATACAAAATTAGAAATTAAACATCATACGATTGAATATCAAGACATTTTAGATGTTATGAATTCAAGAATTAAAGGAGAAGAAAATCTTTGGAATAACATATTTTATCTTATAAATCCTTGGAAGAGCACTTTTAATAAACCAGTATATAATAATGAAGAACTTTGGATAGATAAATGGATGGATTGGGAGTTAATAGGTCATGATCAAATATATTACAAAGGCGAATTTATTTTAGAAATACCAAAATTATTTTCGATAAGTTGGAATCAAAAAACAAGCAAAATAAAAGGATTCAAATTTTATAATTCTGAAAATAATATTACAAAGATTATTGCTCATTATCGCCATTCTATTGATTCTAGAGGCTTCATAGATACTGAAGAAGAATTAGTTATTGAGGAATACTATTTTACGCTTTTTTACATTCACAAAGACGGATCAGTATTTATCGAAAATAATCTTTTAGAATTTGATCCATTATCATGTGTGCCATTTTTAAAAATTAATAAAGAAGGAGATTCTTCATGGCAATTTTACAATAATGAAAAAGACATATTCTTCGGTAAGATTTTTGAAGATCATTACGAAGTTGAAAAGGAAATAAAATCAATCATATATAATAAATCGACCTATTTTTGGGAGACAAATTATGATCAGAAAGAATTAATTGAATTAGATGAGTGGAAAGGTTGGAAAATCAAATCTAACGGTGATTTATTTTTTAATGAAAATTTCAAGATTAATATTTTTGATTTAAATCTTGATTTCGATAATGGATATAATGTATTTATAATAATGGATTCAGTATCAAATATATCTAAACTAATTACTAATTATGAGGATTGTGATGAGTTCGGAGTATTTGGATGGCATACCACACTATTTTATATTGATGAAAAAGGGGAAATTTATCTAGAAAATAATTAGTCTTAACAGAAGAAAATGACTTATTTGAAACCTAGGAAGAATAATTGCTTAAAATGAAAATAAACAGTTAGGAAATTAGTAAATGCATTAAATGGTAAAATTGAGCAAATTTTATTTCCTTACTATGTTAAAACAAAATATTATCTACTTCGTGGAAATTATTTAATTAGATAATATTTTTATTTTTCAAAAAGCCTAACAATAAATAAAAAGAGAAATGGAACCAGTTAAACCAATTACTAAAATTTTCAATGATAATATTCTAACATCTTTAGTTGAAGCAATTTCAAAAATGGATTGTGATGCTTTACAGTTAATCTTAGATGATAAATGGTATTATGATTATACCAGTAAGTCTATTTATATTCAAAAATTGAGTGATGTTTTTGATGAATTTAAAAAAGAAGATGATTACTTAATTTATCAAAAAGGAAATTGTAATTCTAGTGAATGCAATAACTTAAACAAAAGTGGATTTTCTTTTATCGGTAACAAATCAGTTAGATATATAAACTTTATTATAGATTTAAAAGAAAACGGCGCAATAAAAAACATTCATAATTGTATTTGTTTTAGTTTAAATAAGATGGTTGTAGATGAAGCAAAAAAGCAATTGAAGATTTCAATATATGTGGATGAATATATCAATTTTAAACCAACTGATGTATACACAGCAATGAAGAATGAATCGATAACAGCATTGAACGAATTGAAACACTTTCAAAATTCTGAAATAACCAAAAAAGAATTAATAAACTGGTATGAGAAATATAAAAATTTAAGCAATGCATTGACAGGAAATGACTTAAACTATAAATATCATAAACTATTTTGGAGTTGTTTTATGGGTATAACAGAAATATATTACTATATTAAAAAAGAGAGGAATATAACTGTTGCTATTGATAAATTCAAATCTATCGAAGTGAAATCAGTTTCTGAATTATTAAAATGGTATAAAAAGTATAATGTCTTGTTTCATAAATTTAG
>CANCQX010000007.1 GCA_947380375.1 Flavobacteriales bacterium | reverse complement strand
ATCAATGTAGTTGCAAATGATTCAATTTCACCTTTTCCGAAAACTTTCAAGATAATCGCAACCAATAAGTGAGTTACGTTAGCATCAATAATTGCAGGAAGTGCTTTACTAAAACCTCTATTTAAAGAGTCGTCTATTCCAACTCCTCTAGCTTGTTCCTCACGAATACGTTCGAAAATCAAGATATTTGCATCTACCGCAGTACCAATTGTTAAAACGATACCAGCAATACCCGCTAAAGTTAAAACAGCTCCAAAAGATGCTAAACAACCGAAAATTAAAATTACGTTTACTGTTAAAGCAATATTTGCTGCCATACCTGCTTTTCCATAGTAAAAATACATGTATATTAATACTGCTAAAAATGCAAATCCAAAAGAAATTAAACCTGCTCTTGAGTTTTCAGCTCCGATTGTTGGTCCTACTTTAGTTTGTTCTTTAATAACACATGGAGCAGGTAAAGCACCGCCGTTTAATAACCCAGCCAATCCTTTTGCTTCATCAACTGTAAAACTTCCTGAAATTTGAGTATTTCCACCTGTAATCGCATTGATAACTCTTGGTGCACTGTAAACAACATTATCCATTGTTATAGCGATAATTTTGTCAACATTTTCAGAAGTCATTTGTCCCCATTTTTCAGCACCTGCTTCAGACATTGAAAGATCAACAGTAATTAATGAACTTCCTTGGTCAAAACCAGTTGACGCAGATTTTATATCTGTTCCACCAACTCTAGCTTTTCCATTATCAGGTATTTTAACAGCATACAATGTGTAAGCCATTTCTTTTGTTTTAGTAGAAATAGATTCTAATTCTGCTGACCACATGAATTTTAAATCTGAAGGAAATACAGCCAATACATCGTTTCTTCTTAATAAAACATCAACCGCAGATTTATTTTCAGCAGTTACATATCCAATTGAATAGTTTCCTGCATTTTTAACCAAATCACCCAATCCTTTTGTTGTTGAATTTAAGTTACTAGTCAAAGATTCAAGAGATTCAACTTTAGAAGAGTCTTTTTTGATAGAATCATTACTTAATGTATCAGATTCAATTTTAGCTAAATCATCTTCAGAAATTTCTTTTTGTTTAGATATGTCAGCAGCTTGTTTCCATTGAGCACCAATTTCATTTGCTTGGTATGTTTCAAAGAATTGAAGATTTGCTGTAGATTGTAATCTGTCAGCAACTGTAGCTTCATCCTGAACACCAGGTAATTCAATATATAAACGATTTTTAAGAGGGTCTTTTTGAATGTTTGGTTGAGCAACACCAAATTGATTGATACGACGCTCCATGATTTGTTCAACACCATCCATTGAACTTGCAGCTTTTTCTCTTAAGAATTTAATTACATCACTATTTGAAGAGTTAATGTTTAATTCACTTACTTCTTCAATTGATAATAATCTAACCAAAGGAAGTTTTCCATTAATTTTTTCATTTTCCTCTTGAAACAAAGAAATAAAATCTCCACCTGTAGAATTATGACGACTTAATGCTCTATCAAAAGGTTTTTTGAATTGAGTATCTCTTTCATTTCTTGCATAACTTTTAACTAAGTCAGGAATTGAAATCTCAAGAGTAACACTCATACCACCCACTAAATCAAGACCAAAAGCTAAACTTCTTTTCTTAACATCTTGAAATGTTGATCCGAAAATTGGATAAACTGGTGTTTCAGCTTTTTCTTTTAATATTTGATTTACAAAAGCACCTTTAGCTATTTCTCTTGCTTCAGGTTGAGAAAAATCAACTTTCGTATTATTAGGTAAATAAGCGATGCCGCCATTTTTATTTGCTTCAGCAATTAACTCTTCTAAACGTACATCAGCCTCTTTGTCCGCCTTGTTCTCAGTTGAAGTAGCTACCCATGTAAACGATAGTTGATAGACACAAACTGCCGTCAATAATACCGTTAAAAACCAAAAAAATCCTTTATTACGCATATTCGTAAAACAATTAATTATATTAAATAAGGCGCAAATATAGAATTTCAATTTAATACTATCAATAAACTTGCAAAAGGTTTTACTAAGTTTATTAACAAATTAACTATTTATTATTTTTTACATAACTTATGTAACTGTTTTTTGGTTACTTTCGTAAGGGATATTTTAATGATATTATAAAGGGTATATTCATATTTAAATGATATTTTCGGCACTTACAGTTATTTTGATAGCAACAATAGGATTGTCGTTAAATGCTATGAATAAAGATGATTTAAAAAATCGTATGATGTTCGTTCCTTTTTTATCAAAAAATCATAATCAGAGTTATAGAATTTTTACCCATCTATTTATTCATGCAGATATTCAGCATTTAGCTTTTAATATGTTTTCTCTTTATTTCTTAGGGAATATTCTAGAGGCAGAACTTGTACAACATTTTGGTTTAATTAAAGGCGAAATTCATTTTATAACTTTATATTTTTTAGGTGGTTTATTTTCAACCTTAATTCCTTATTATAGAAATCATGACAATCCTAATTATAGATCTTTAGGGGCTTCTGGAGCCGTTTCTGCAGTAGTTTTTGCATTTGTTATTTGGAATCCTTTTGCTGATTTAGTTGTTATGATAATTCCTATGAAGGCATGGCTTTTTGGGATTCTTTATTTAGCATTAGAAATTTGGTTAGATAAAAGGGGAGGAACTATTGTTGCACATGATGCACACATTGGAGGCGCAATTTTTGGGATTTTTTTCATATTAATTATTAATATTGAAAAGGGAAAAGATATTTTGAATTTAGTATTTTAGATTATGGCAAAATTATTTGTTAATTCAAATGGTACAATTTTATCCAATGACACGCCAACTATTCAGGCGGGAAATCGTGCCCATTTATATGGAGATGGCGTTTTTGAAAGCATTCGAATAATGAATGGTAAACCGTTGAATATGGCCAATCATATTCAACGGTTATTAGAAGGAGCTTCTGCATTAAAAATGAGACCATCCGTTTTTTTTAATGTAACTTTTTTTGAGGAAAGAGTTCAATATTTAATTGATAAGTCTGAAATTAGGGAGGGTGGAAAATGTAGAATTTCACTTGATAGAATAGCTGGTGGAACATATGCACCTACATCAAATGAAGCGGTTTATTTTATCGAAGTTTACCCGATTGAAAATAATAGTTTTGATTTGAATTCTAAAGGATGGGAAATAGATTTATATTCTGATCTTAAAAAAGTTAAAAATAGCTTATCCAATTATAAAACTAAAAATGGTTTACTATATGTAATGGCTGCTATTAATGCATCTGAAAGGCAATTAGATGAAGTGCTAATCGTAAATGAGAAAGGTGCTATTTTAGAAAGTTCAAGTTCAAATTTATTTGTAGTGAGTAATGGTGTTCTTTATACTCCAGGATTAGATGAAGGTTGTTTAGCAGGTACAATGCGTATGCAAATTATTAACCTCGCTGTATCTCATGGGATTAAAGTCTATGAATGTACGATTTTCCCTCAAAACATCATAGCAGCCGATGAAATATTTTTAACAAATGCAGTTAGAGGTATTACGTGGGTAAGTGGTTATAGAACAAAACGTTATTTCAATAATACATCTAGAAAATTAGTTGCATATTTGAATGATCATTGGGAAAATGTTTTAGAGAATAGTTTTTAGTCTATCTCTTTCTTCATTTAATTGAAGTAACTTTGTTGCTCAATTAAAATTCAACAGTTTGAAAACGTTCAGAGAATTAGGTGTAAAAGATGTATTTATTAAAGCTCTTAAAGAGATTAATATTGAATCGCCTACAGAAATACAAGAAAAAGCAATACCTTATCTACTAGAGTTTGGAACTGATTTTATAGGTCAAGCGCAAACGGGTACAGGTAAAACTGCAGCTTTTGGTTTACCTTTATTACAAAGAATGGATACGAATGATAGCCGTATTCAAGCCTTAATACTTTCACCAACTCGAGAGTTAGGTCAACAGATTCAAAAACAGTTATTTAAATTAACGAAGTTTTCAGATAAAATTTTCATCGAAGCCGTTTATGGAGGAGATAAAATTGAAAATCAAATTAGAGCATTAAGTAGACCTACTCATATTGTTGTTGCTACACCTGGACGTTTAATTGATTTATTAGAAAAAAAAGCGATTGATCTTAGTCAGGTTGAAACAATTGTACTTGATGAAGCAGATGAAATGTTAAGTATGGGATTCAAAGAAGAATTGGATACAATATTGAAACATACTATTGGAAGTAGAAATACGTGGTTATTTTCAGCAACATTACCAGAAAACTTGAAAGAGATTATCGGAAAATATATGGCTGATGACGCTCATAAGGTTCAAGTTAATAAAAGAAATGTTGTAAATCAATCAATTGAACATCAGTTTGTAACGTGTGATCCTAGATTTAAAAATCAAACTTTAGTTCAGTTTTTAAATGTTCAGGGTGGAGATAGTGGTATTATTTTTTGTAGAACCAAAGCGAGTACTCAAAAATTAGTTGAATTCTTACAAGAAAAGAAATTTGTTGCAGATGCGATTCATGGAGATTTACAACAACGTGAAAGAGAGAAAGCAATGAGAGCATTTAAAAATCATAAAATTCAATTACTAGTCACTACTGATGTTTCTGCAAGGGGTATAGATGTAGATAGTTTATGTTTCGTTGTTCATTATGATTTACCTGAAAAAATAGAATATTATACGCATCGAAGCGGAAGGACTGCTAGAGCTGGAAAAAAAGGAGTTTCGTTAAGTATTATTGACCCTAAAGAAGTGAGGAGAATTCGACAAATTGAGCAATCGTTGAATATTACTTTTAAGCGAATAATTGCTAAATAATCTTGCTTTAAATTGGTAAAGCAAGAGAATTAAATAAATTAAAAAAACAGAAAGTGAATCAATTTATAGAATTAGGAATTTCAACCCAAATAGCATCTTTGTTAAGTCAAAATGGTATAATTGTCCCAACAGAAATTCAATCAAAAGCAATACCTGTAATTTTAGAATCTAAAAATGATTTTGTTGGAATTGGTAAAACAGGTACAGGTAAAACTTTGGCTTTCGGTTTACCTTTACTCGAATTAATAGATCAGAAAAATAAAGATACTCAAGTATTAATTTTAGTTCCAACAAGAGAACTTGGGCAACAAGTAAGTTCTGTAATTGAAACCTATTCTACAAATTTAGTTTCAGTAGTAGTTGCTTATGGAGGAGTACCAATTAAATCTCAAATTAAACAAATAGAAGAAGGTGCTCAAATTATAGTTGCAACACCAGGAAGGCTATTAGATTTGGTTGAAAAAGGAGCGGTAGTTCTTTCAAAAATAAAATACCTAGTTCTTGATGAAGCGGATGAAATGTTAACTGCTCTCAAAGATGATTTTTTAGAAATACACAAAATTCTCCCAAAAGACCAGCGAACATTTTTATTTACTGCGACACTTTCAAGTGAAGTTAAAAATATCGTTCATAATTACATGTCAAAAAACATCACTGAGGTGATTGTCGATATGGAGGTTGCGGGAAACGATGCAATTGATCACAGATATATTTTAGTTGACCCAATTCAAAAATTAGATGTACTAACTCATTTTTTAAATGAGCGTGAAGGACAGAAAGGAATAATTTTTTGTAGAACAAAAGCAGCTGTAAATAAATTATCTAAAAATTTAGCCATAAGTAGATTTTCATCAGGTGCTTTACACGGAAGTTTGTCTCAGCCCATTAGAGATAGAATAATGGAGCAATTTAGAGATGGAAATATTTCTATTTTGGTCGCAACAGATTTAGCCGCTAGAGGAATCGATGTGAAAGATATAGCCTATGTTGTTAATTACCATTTACCCGAAACTTTCGAAACGTATATACATCGAAGTGGAAGAACTGCTAGAGCAGGAGCAAAGGGGTTTGCTTTAACTGTGATTCAACAAGAAGAATTAAAAGAATTGGCTGAATTTCAATTAGAATTAGGGTTGAATTTTGAGGAATTAACTAAGCCAAGTCAGGAAAGTGTTGAAGAGAATAATACTTATTTATGGGCAAAGCGAATTTTTAAAACAAAAATTAATCACGACTTGTCACCTGCCTTTAAAGATAAAATAAAATCGGTCTTTCAACATTTATCAAAAGATGAATTAATAGATAAATTATTGTCTAATCAAGTTTTGCAGTCAAAACCAGAAGTTGCTCCGAGCCCAATAGTTGTTAAGAAAAAGAAAAAAAGATAAGAATGGAAGGTCAGACAAGAAAAAATATTTTTATTGGTTTAGAAGTTAATATTGTTTTAAAAGAAGACCAACGTTCAGGAGAATTAACCAATGGATATGTAAAAAAGATTTTGACAAATTCAGTTTTTCATCCTCATGGAATAAAGGTAATGTTAGAGACCGGTGAGGTTGGAAGAGTTAAAGAAATTATAAAAGAGGATTAAATTTTAGATTATATTTGTTTATAAAGCAACTATTCATTATTTTAGCTCGTCTAGCTTTTTAATAAAACAATGAAATTTGTCTATGAAAAAAAATATAAAAATATTTCTGATATATTCTTTTGTAGCTACCTTTTTTAATTTTTCATTTTCGCAATGCGAAGCAACTGATCCTGTTTTATTTTTAGGGAATGACTTTTTAGGGAATGACCAAACTATTTGTCCTTCTTCTTCATTAATATTATCAGCCCCTTCAGGTTATGGATTTTATAATTGGTCAAATAACACTCATGGAAAGACTATTTCTGTAAATACATCTGGAACATATTCAGTTGAAGTTGGAAATATTAGTACCAAGAATTTAGTAATAAATGGTGAATTTGAATTTGAAAATGCAAGTTTTACAAGTAGTTATACTTTAGGAAGTGGATTGGGAACTTATATGGGAGTTAATTATGGACCTTTAATTTCTGCAGGTAGTTATATTGTAACGGATGATCCAAATAAGGCGCATGTAAATTTTCCTAAATATAAAGATCATACTGTTTCAGGAACTAAAATGATGGTTGTAAATGGATCAGGTTCACCTAATTCGATGGTTTGGTCGCAAACAATTATTGTCAGTCCAAATTCTGATTATATTTTAGGCGCTTGGATTATGACAGCAAAATCCGATCCCGCCGTGGCCAATTTACAATTCTTTATTAACGGTGTGCAAATTGGTTCTGTTTTTAATGCAAATCCCACTCAAGATATTTGGGAACAGTTTACAAATACTTGGAATTCAGGTTCAAGTACATCTGCTATATTAAGTATTTATAATCAAAATACCGTTAATACAGGAAATGATTTTGCAATAGATGATATTACATTTAAACCTGTTTGTAAAAAAACAGATGAAATTATAATATCAGTTGCGGCACCAACCCAAACAATAACAACTACCCCATCAACTAATTGCTCTGGAACTAATGACGGTTCCATCTCAATTACTTCAATAGCAGTAAATTATAGTTTTGACGGAGGATCTACATGGGGTGTAATAAATTCAAAATCAGGATTAGCAGCAGGTGATTATATAGTAATGTCAAGAAATTCAGGCGGTTGTTCCGTTTCACAAACTGTAACCTTACCTAGTTTGGTTACATCTCCGACACAAACAGTAACCTCAATCAATTCGACGGCTTGTTTTGGGAGTGGTAACGGTTCCATCTTAATTAACTCTCCAACAGCAGTAGATTATAGTTTTGATGGTGGTTCATCATGGGGAAATTCAAATTCTAAATTAAATATGTTACCTGGAACGTATACTGTTCTTTCAAGAAATTCTGCTGGATGTACAACTTCTTCAACTGTTAATCTTACAGGAAATACAATTCCTATTACGTTAACAGTATCAAATGATGTTACTGTTTGTCAAAATGAAATTGTAAATTTTACAGCTACAGCTATTGGGGGGAATAGTTTTACCTATGTATGGGATGATTTTACTTCAACAAATTCTTCGCAAAATTTTACTCCAATACAAACAAAATCATATGGTGTGAAAGCTGTCAATCAAGATGGATGTGAATCTGTAAAATCAGGTATTTTAGTTACAGTTTTAAATCCGTTATCAGCTACCGCTTCTCCGGATGTTTCAACCTGTTCAAATCAATCAGTTAAACTTAGTGTTTCTAATATTAATGGAGGTAAATCTCCATATACAGTTGTGTGGACAAATAATATGAATCCAGTTGGAATAGGCACTTCTTTTACTACAAATATTCAAGGAACCTATGTTGTGGTAATTAGAGATGCTTGTAATACACCTGCAATGATACCTTTAACGATAAATGTATCGAAATCAATAGGGATTTCCCCAACATTTAGTATCGATAATGCAAAACAATGTGAACCAGCAATTTTTAGATTAACAAATACAATGGATCCAAGTTTGATTAAAAGTTCGGTTTGGAAAATTTCAAATGGAGATATTATAAAAAATCAAAATGATGTTGCTCTTAATTCTTTAAAAAATGGTAGTTTCGATGTTAAATTATTGGTAGAAACAATTGATGGGTGTTTGGATTCTATAAATGTTTTAAATGCTTTAGTAGTTCTTCCAAAACCTATTGTAAATTTCTTAGATTCAGTAACATACGGTGATGCAAGTTCTGTAAAACTTAATCTAATAAATTTATCAGTTGGAGCAAAAAGTTATGAGTGGAAAATCCCTGTATCAATTCCAGAAATGTCAACTCAAAAAGATTTTTCAACTAGTTTTATAAATAATAATTTAAGTGAATTTAGTGTAACATTAATTTCAAAAACCGATCAAAATTGTACAGATAGTTTAACCAAAATAATTAAAATTAAATCGGGATTATATTTTTTTCCTCCTAATTCATTTACTCCTAATGGAGATGGTATAAATGAAACTTGGAAAGTTAGTGTACTAGGCTATTCTGAAAAAGATTTTGAGTTATCTGTTTTTAATCGTTGGGGACAAATAATTTGGGAGTCAAATGATTCAACAGAAGAATGGGATGGTAGCTATAAATCCCAAAAAGTACCTACGGGGGCTTATTTTTGGACAATTATATTAAAAGATAGTCAAACAGATAAAAAATATTATAATAAAGGAGTATTAAATTTGATTAGATAATATATACCTTAGTTTCTCATGTTGAGTGTTAAAACACAACAAAATTTAAAAAGAACGTTTACATTTGTAAAAAAGCTATTATTCTATGAAATTTTATTACTTGCTAATTATTACAATGTTCATAGGGTGTGCTGAGAAAGAAGAGAATCCAAAAGTGAACATTAAATGGACGAAAGAAAATTCAATAGAATTGAATAAAGCAATTGCTTTAGAAGAAAAGTTAGCAATTAAATTATTTTTAGCACAGCATCAAAATTGGTCAATAATTGAGTCTGGTTCAGGTTTACAGTATTTTATTTACGAAAAAGGGATTGGTCCAAAAGTTACCGTTGGTTCAGTAATAGATGTAGAGTATTCTGTAAGTAAATTAGATGGAACTTTATGTTATAAAACATCAAATGATAAAGTGGTTGAAATTGTTGTTGACCACAGTCAAGTCGAGACTGGTATTCAAGAATGCTTAAAAAAAATGAAAGAAGGAGATAAAGCAAAAATGATTATTCCAAGTCATTTAGCACATGGATTAACGGGAGATATGGATAAGATTCCACCTTTAACTCCTATTGTTGTAGATTTACATGTAATTGAAATTTTAAGATGAAAAAAATAATTCTTCTCACAAGTATTTATTGTTTAGCAATTTCTTGCTCAACAGAGGGTGTTAAAAAAACAAAAAAACAAGATAAACTAATTATAAAAAGTGAATTTAAAAAGTCAGAAAAAAAGACTAAAACAGCTTTGGATTCTGATAATGATGAAATTAGCTCTACTAAAAAATTTGAGAATGGAATTATTATTTCATGGCTTAAACATGGTAAAGGAGAAAAGGTTTCAATAGGAGATGTTATACTAATCGATTATAAAGTTACTCTTGAAAATGGCGCAATAGTAGATGGTAATCATTTATGGAAAAAAGAATATTTTCCTTTTGTTGTTGGCTATCAAATGCAAACTAAAGGTTGGGACTTTGCAATTAAAAACATGAAAGTTGGAGATTTTGCACGTGTTTTAATTCCTGCAGAATTAGCACGAGGAGAAAAAGGAATTAAAAAGGAAGGAGAAAAAGGATGGTTCGTACCACCTAATTCGGTAAATTATTTAACTATTCATATTATAAAAAAACAAAAGCCTACTAGAATTGTTGATGGTTCTAAAGTTTGGTTGTTTGAAGAAAATAAAGCGAATAAATTAAAATTTAATACTAGTAATGCAATTTTGTTTCATAGTATGATAAGTAGTGAATCAAATCCTATGTATTACAATTCATACAGAACAAATTCACCTTATAAACTTTTTATGACTGATAAAGGAATTATTCCAGGATTGAAAAAATCGTTAATTAATGCTAAAAAAGGAGATAGAATGTTTGTAGTGATTCCTTCATCAGAAGCTTATGGACAAAAGGGGTCGGAAGGTTTTGTGAAACCCAATGAAGATTTATTTTACAATATCTTAGTGATGGATGTAGTTGAAAAATAAGTTGAAATTCTTATATTTGAAAATCGAGATTAAAATTTAGAAATTAAAAAGGATTGATATCATTATTTTTAATGATTTATTTTTAGTTTTTATTGTCAAACGAATAAGTCTATATGATTAAATTTTATTTAGTACTTTTCTTTTTTGGATCATTCTATTGTTTAAATAGTCAAGTTGTTTTGGATACAATAGAAACAGAAAGAGGGAAGATGATATTGTATTCTAATAGAACTTGGGAATACGTAAAAGACAGCGAATTCAATGGTATTTTAAATGAACACGTTTATTCTTTAATTTCTTCAGATCCTACATTAAATTATATTCAAAGTTGGGACAATGAAGTTTGCTATACTTCTGATCGAACAAATGATTTAGGTAAACTTAAAGATACATTATGGCTTTGTGTGAATGAGGATCATGATGATGGTTTTCATATTCCGTTTCATGGTAATGTAACTTCTCGTTATGGTTTTAGAAAAGGACGTTATCACAATGGAATCGATATAGCTTTGAAAGTAGGTGATACAATTCGAGCAGCATGGTCAGGAAAAGTTCGATATGCTAAATTCAATGAAGGTGGATTTGGAAATTTAGTTATCATTCGACATTACAACGGGTTAGAATCTTTTTATGCTCATTTAGATGAGCATTTATGTGCTCCTAATCAAGATGTAAAAGCAGGTGATCCGATTGGTTTAGGAGGGAATACAGGTCATTCCTTTGGGGCACACTTACATTTTGAATTACGTTTTTACGATGCACCGATGAATCCTGAAGAAGTAATAGATTTTGATAATTTAAGATTAAAAGATCAAAATTTGTTAGTACACAAGGACTTGTTTAGACCTGGAGCAAAACCTTCTGATTTTGGAGAACATGGTGAATCAACTAACGCTTTACCTACTAAACCTATAGTTGTTAGAAATACGCGTAAATATTATAAGGTTAGATCTGGTGATACTTTATCTGAAATTGCAACAAAAAATAGAACTACAATATCAAAAATCTGTCAATTGAATGGGATTAGACAATCTACTTCATTGCAGATTGGAAGGAATTTACGAGTAGATTAATTGAGATAAAATTAAAACAATTCTTGTAATTCTTTTTTCAAGTAATCTACTGCAATTTCAGTCGGTAATGTTCCAACTTCTCCTACAATTTCAAATATTTTAGAAGCCAAATCAGTAGAACTAGCAATTGATCCCATTTGATTTCCTGCTAAATTAATGATTTTAATAGTTTCTTCTTTTGAATCTTTTACCATTTTCCATCCTTGCAAAGAAATGAAAATTTGTTGAGCAACATTATGGTCATATTCTTCACGAATAGCTTTTAATAAGTCTGCTTGAAACATTTTAGCAGTTGAGCTAGGTTTGTGAAGACGCATTAGCAAACTATTTGGATGAATTCGCTCCATTAAAAGTACTGCTCTTTGATAAGATTCTACTCGACTTGGTAAAAAGAAGTTTTGGCGTTCTTTTTTTAATTCAATTTGAAGATTACGAACTTCTCTTTCTCCTTGTTTTTTTAAAAATAAACTAACTGTTATAAAAATTCCACCAGCCGGTAAAATAATAAGTGCTAATTGTAATAAGATGTCCATAGTATTTTTTTTACAAATATAATAAATGAAAAGTATAGTTAGATTCGTTTTTAATTATCGCAAAAAATCAAATTTAAAACCGAACAATCATTTTTAAATTAACCCTCCTTTGTGTTAGATAATTTGGAATTGAATAATACCTTCCGTTTACATCTTGAATCCATTGCTTGGAAAGTATGTTGTTGAATCCTAGCAGATTAAATACTTCTAATGAAACAATTGCATCGCTGAAGTATTTTCTAATTGTTTTGAAATTTACCTTTTGCTTGTATAACAAATCATATGACATTCCTAAATCTACTCTGAAATAGGATTGTTTGTAGCGTAAAGTATCTTGATAGTGTTTCATATTGGGTGGTCCATAAGGTAAGGGTGTTCCAAACTGAACTCCCATTTGTACGCTTATACTCTCGTAACCAGGCATTTTATCTTGGATTAAAGCACCAAAATTTAGAAGTTGGTCTGTTGGTCTTGGTATGTATTTAGGATCAATCCTAAGACTATCAGTTGGAATTTGATCGACATTAACTAATGGTTGAATTAATTCTCCTTCCTTGTTGTAATATTTATAATAAATATCAGTAGAAAGTTTTTCTTTCGTGTTTAATAAGCCTACTTTGAAAAAAGATTCAACTCCTTTTATGAATTGTCCGTGAATATTTAAATCTAGACCGTAAGCATATGCAGTTGCATTGTTATTTGCATAATAAATGGTTCTCACGTTGTCAATTTGATAAAGATTTACATCCCATAAATATTTATAATAGGCTTCGGCTGTAAATTTAAAAGGAGATTCACGGTTCCACATATTGAAATAAACATCCGTACCAGCTACAAAATGAGCCGATTTTTGAGATTTTACATCTGTATTAAGTGTTCCATTAGCTGTTCTAAATTCTCTATAAATAGGAGGTTGGTAGTATAAACCTGAAGACATGCGGTATTTAACATCCCTTCGTACCAATTTTCCTTTTTCAATCATGAAAATCCTCGGAAAATAAGTAATTGATATTCTTGGTGTTACAAAAAAGTCATTATTGATTTGAGTATAGCCACTTCTTAATCCATAGTTTAAAGCTAGTCTAGTAGATGATTCTTTTAATGTGTCAGTATATTTGATATATGTCTTTTGTTTATTTAAGTCTTTCGTTTTTTTAGTTATTGATATAATTTTATTACGTTGAACTTTAGACCAAATAGAATTCATTTGAAGGAAAGAAGTTACTCTAAAAGTTGAAAGATTTAAATCGCTTTTAATGGTTTGAAAAAGGCGTATTTCATCTTCAGTTGAATGGGGAAGGTTGTAACCTGCAGAATCTAAAACTTTCCATTCACTTAAAACATCATTGAATAAATCCCGTTGAAAATTTACACCCCACATAAGTTTTTGGCTATCATATTTAGTTTTAAGAGAATCTTTAAATCCTTTTTTGAAAATATGTTCTCCATTATGATAAACCGAAATAATAGTAGCATTTAGCTCATTTCTAGCGTGATTTAAAAATGTACCAACCCCTAAAACAGCGATTGAATCACCGTATTTTTCTTTTGAAGGATCAGTTTCTAATTGATTAATGAAATATTGACCTTGAATATCATATTTTTCACGTTCGTTACTCTTAAATACTGTTGCGTAAAAATCCAGTTTAGTCTTTTTTGAAACTTCCCATTTTAATGAACTTCCACCTGTAAATGTTTGGAAATAAGTATTTTCTTGTCCGTCAAAATAGATTTTAAATCGATAGGCTTCATTAGCAACTCCAAAGTCTGTTTCTGAAGTTTGAGGAGAAAATCGGTACCTGTTGGATGAAAAATGACCTATTAATGACCATTTCAAACGTTCGTTGATATGAAAGTTGGTTAAAAATTGCCCATCCATAAAAATTGGATTGTAACTTCCTTTTGTTGGTAAAGAATTTAATAAATAACCATTATTTCGATACCTTGCTCCAATCAAATAATCAAATCGACTCCCAATTTTATTTTCTAAATGAGTTTCAACACCCATTAATGAAGCCATTGCTGAACCTTTTAAACTATCGGGTGTTTTATAGGTGATATCAAGAATAGATGAGAGTTTATCACCATATTGAGCATCAAATCCGCCTCCAGAAAAACGAATATCTTTTACCAGTGCTGAATTAATAAAACTCATTCCTTCTTGCTGACCAGAACGTGTTAGAAATGGTCGGTTAATATTGAAACCGTTCACATATACTAAGTTCTCGTCGTAGTTTCCACCTCTTACATTGTAATTAGAAGTTAATTCGTTATTGGAAGAAGCAGAAGTGGTGTAAATTAAAGCTCTTTCTACACTTCCCATCGGAATTGTTTGAAGATCAATAGGTGCTAATTTAGGAATTTCAAAAGGGTCAGATTTTTCAGCTGTAATCGTTACTATCTTTATTTGAGAATAGTTAAATTTAATATTATCAATGCTATACGTTAATTTATTTGAAGTTTTAATTGATCTTATTTCTTCAAATTCGTTGATCTTAAATTTGATTTCTATTTGTTCTTCAGTTGGTACTAGTAACTCAAAAACACCTTTTTCATTGGTAGTTACTTGCTTTGTTTTCGCTTTTTCACAAAATACAGATACAAATTCGATTGGGTCCCCTGATTTATCAATGCAACGACCAGTTAATCTTACTTCTTGACTAAAAGAAAATGAAATATTTAAAAAAGTAAGAAAAAATAAAAGAAAGCGCATAAATACAAGTGAGATTTACAAACGTGAATATAGGTGAATTATTGTGATTTTTAGATTTTGAAAAGAAAATACTTGAAAAATAAAATTATTTAAAGAAAATGAATTAAATATTTAAATTATTGTAATTAAGTTAAATATGATTATTTTATCGTAAAATTTCAACTAATAACAATCAAGTCATTACCAAAAGTATCTATTGCAGAATAGATTTCGTTTAAGTGACTTTCAATATTTCCGTCAGCACAAAGTGAGAAAAAATTCATAGATCTTTCTTGAAATCCTCCGTTTGGAAATATTTTATTTTTGATTTGCTCAATTTGATTTAAGCTGGCCTCGTGCTTGTTTTTCTCTGTTTTAATCAATTTCTGTTTAATAGATATTAATTGTTTTTCAAGTCTAGAAATTTCAGCTTCACCATAACTTTTCAAGTTTAAATCTACTTGATTTATTTGTTTAGTTATTGCACTACAAAACTCTTTAAATGAGTTATCTATATTGTTAAAGTTAAGTTCTTCTGAGGAATTTGATAAAACATATTTCTTTTTCAATTCTTCAGTAGAATTAAAGAGATCTGTAAGTGTTAAATTAAGTTTATCTAATTTCTTTCTAGTACCATTATCAACAAAAAGAAATGAGTTTCTTACTTGAATAAGAGGAAACGGTGTGTTTGTTTTATTAAAAACTCCTTTTAGTTGAAGCCAATAAGCTATTTCGCCACCGCCACCTAAGTAGCAAAGGTTGGGTAGAATAGTTTCTTGATAAAGAGGTCTTAATACAACATTTGGCGAGAAACATTCTGGTGATTTTTCCAATAAATCAAATAGTTCATCTTTCGTGAAAATCCCTTTTTCTTCTATGAAATATCCTTTTTCATGCAGTTGTATTCGTGAACGAAGATTGTTTTCAATGTAGAATAAATTGATTTCTCTTGGTGTTATTTGAAGTTTTATATTTTCCTCTTGAAGGATTTTGTTTGTTTCTAAAACTTCATTATATGAAAATTGAGTCTCTAATTCTTGTTTAATAATAGGTGAAAATTCTTTTTTAAGAATTGAATTATCACCATCAATAATTACAAGTCCATATTTTTTAAATAGTTGATTAACAATATTAAAAGTTACTTCACTTAATGTTTTTCCTGAATAATGTGCTAACGTATTTAGAACTTCGCTTTCTGGATTGTTTTCGAAGAATTCTTTAAATTCATTTTTTATATTTTCAAATGAATCCATTTCAAACCTCCCGACAGGTCCTTTCTGATTTGTGTCCCATTTTAGATTTTTACCAAATAGATTGACTGATTGAATCTCTTCAAAATCATGATCTTCAGAAGCCATCCAGAAAACAGGAACAAAATTAGAAGTAGGATACAATTCTTTTAATTCATTCGCTAATCGAATTGTATGAAGGATTTTGTATATAAAATAAACTGGACCTGTAAAAATAGAAAGTTGATGACCTGTAGTCACAGTAAACGTATTTTTTTCTAGAAGTAAATTTATATTTTTAGATGTTTCACTACTAATTAGTGTGTTTTTATAATTCTCGTAAAGTACATCAAAAAGGATTTTTCTTTTAGACTCTGAAAAGTATTTTTCTTTCTCAATAATCTGCTTTTCAAATGCTTCTTTAGAAAATGGTTGATTTATAAATTGCGATAAATTAATCTGATCGTATGAAAGTTGATTGCTAATTGATGTAAACAATCCTGTTTCTTCTCTGTTGAATTTTGAAATACTCATAAAGCAAAAATAGTTAAATATGTTTTTATTCTCATCAATTATGTTTTTAACCTCATCTAGAATTAAATCTAGTTAAATAGCTCTATTCTCTCTTTAATGTTGTTAAATTGTTACTAAATCATCACTTTATCAGAATATTAACATAAAAAAGCAACTCTTTTTTTTTAATTCCTCTTTTTATCTGTATCTTTGCACCCAATTTTTAACATTAAATGATGACATTTAAGGAACTAGGGTTGAAGAGTGAGGTACTGAAGTCGTTAACAGAAATGGGGTTTGAAGTACCTACTCCGATCCAACTTGAAGCTATTCCACACCTATTAGGTAGTGATAGTGATCTTGTTGGTTTGGCCCAAACAGGAACAGGTAAAACCGCAGCGTTCGGTTTACCATTAGTGAATAAAGTAGGTGAAAGAACAAGATTCCCTCAGGGATTAGTTGTTTGTCCTACTCGTGAGTTGTGTTTACAAATCACAAAAGATTTAGAAACATATTCAAAATACCTCGACGTAAACGTGGTAGCTGTATATGGTGGAGCGGATATCCGTAGACAAATAACTCAAATTAATAAAGGAGTTTCAATTGTTGTTGCCACACCAGGTCGTTTGGTGGATTTGATTAAACGTAGATCACTTTCTTTAGAAGAAGTGAAGTATGTGGTGCTTGATGAAGCAGACGAAATGTTGAACATGGGGTTCAAAGAAGATATCGATTTGATACTTGAATCTACTCCAAAACAACGTAATGTTTGGTTGTTCTCAGCAACAATGCCAAAAGAAGTAGCGCGTATTGCTAATACATATATGGTTTCACCTTTGGAAGTGTCTATAGGTCACAAAAACCAAAGTAATGAAAACATAGAGCACATCTATTATTCTGTAAAAGAAAGAGATCGTTATGCAGCTTTAAAAAGAGTAATTGATTTTAATCCAGATATTTACGGATTAATTTTCTGTCGTACTCGTATGGAAACTGCAGCGGTTGCTGATAAATTAGGAAAAGAAGGGTATAGTGCAGAGCCATTACATGGTGACTTGTCTCAAGTTCAGCGTGATAGAGTAATGGATCGTTTCCGTAAAAAAGACATTCAAATCTTGGTAGCAACAGATGTTGCAGCTCGTGGATTAGATATCGATAATATTACACATGTATTAAACTATAATTTACCTGATGATATTGAGAATTACACGCACCGTTCAGGTCGTACAGCTCGTGCAGGTAAAAAAGGTCAATCTATTGTATTGATAAATACTCGTGAAAACTATAAAATCAAAACAATTGAAAAACAAATTCGTGTAACATTTGAAGCAGGTGTTCTTCCTAAGCCGGAAGATATTTGTGCTATTCAATTGACGAAATTGATTCAAGGTGTAATTGAAACTGAAGTTAAAGAGAAAGAAATTGAAAAATTCATGCCTCAAATTATGGCTGAATTTGAAGAACTTTCTAAAGAAGAAGTAGTTAAAAAATTCGTTTCTGCTGAATTCAATCGTTTTATTAATTACTACAGTAATGCTGGTGATTTAAATGCGAAAGAAGATAGAGATCGCGATAGAGGAAGAGATCGTGATGGAGCTGATAATTTCGATAGACCTCGTCGTAGAGACAGAAATGAAAGTGGAGCTGAATCTGGAAAACAACGTTTCTTTGTAAGTGTTGGTAACCGTGATGGTTTAAATCCTGGTGGTTTATTGAGATTGATTTGTGATAATACTGGTTTAAAATCAGATAGTATCGGACGAATTGATATCATGCCTGCATTTTCTTTCTTCGAAGCTGATCAATCAGAAACAGATAATATTTTACGAAAAGTAAATGGTTCTGAATACGAAGGAACAACTGTAAACATCGAAATCACAAAAGAGAAATCTGGTGGTGGAAGAGGTCAAGGAGGTTCTGGCGGCGGTCAACGTCGTGAAGGAGGATTTGGCGGACAAAGAAGAGAAGGTGGTTTTGCCGGAGGCCAACGTCGTGAAGGTGGCTTCGGTGGCGGTCAACGAAGAGATGATGGACCAAGAAGTCGTGATAGTCATGGAAGCGCTAGCTTCGGTGGTGGAAGAGGAAGAGACGGCGGAAACGCTGGTTCAACTCGTGACGGTGGTTTCAGATCAGAAAGACCAGAAAGAAGTGGAAGTGAAAGAAGCAGCAGTTTCGGTAGTGGAAGCGATAGATCTGAAAGAAGCGGAAACAGAGGTGGTTTTGGAAAACCATTTAACAAAGGGAAAAGTAGTTTTTAAGTTATAGTATATATAGAAGATGGAAATTAGAAACATTGCAATTATTGCCCATGTCGATCACGGAAAAACAACATTAGTTGATAGAATGATCGAGTCAGGAACTGACGCAAAAAAACATGAAAAACCGAAAGGAGAATTATTCATGGATAATAACGATTTAGAGCGTGAAAGAGGAATCACTATCGTGTCTAAAAACGTATCAGTTTTATACAAAGGAACAAAAATCAATATTATTGATACTCCAGGTCACGCCGATTTCGGTGGTGAGGTTGAGCGTGTATTGAATATGGCTGATGGTGTTTGTTTGTTAGTGGATGCTTTTGAAGGTCCAATGCCTCAAACACGTTTTGTATTAGGAAAAGCGTTAGCATTAGGATTGAAACCATTATTGGTTATCAATAAAGTAGATAAAGAAAATTGTACTCCTGAAGAAGTTCATGAAAAAGTTTTCGATTTAATGTTTGAGTTAGATGCAAATGATAATCAATTAGATTTTGCTACTATTTATGGCTCAGCTAAAAATGGTTGGATGTCAGAAGATTGGAAACAACCAACTACAACTATTGCTCCATTATTAGATCGTATTTTAGAATATTTTCCACCAAAAGTAATTGAAGAAGGAAATACTCAAATGTTGATTACATCTTTGGATTTCTCTACATTCGTTGGTAGAATTGCTATTGGACGTTTACATAGAGGTACTTTGAAAGAAGGTCAAAATATCATTTTAGGTAAAAGAGATGGTACTCAAGAAAAACATAAAATCAAAGAGATGTTTGTTTTTGAAGGTATCGAAAAAATTAAAGTAACTGAAGTTCAAGCTGGAGATATTTGTGCATTAACAGGTATTGAAGGATTTGAAATTGGTGATGTTATCTGTGACGCAGAAAATCCTGAGCCTTTAGATTCAATTACTATTGATGAGCCAACAATGAATATGTTGTTTTCTATCAATGATTCTCCTTTCTTCGGTAAAGAAGGTAAAAAAGTTACTTCTCGTCACATCCAAGATCGTTTAACGAAAGAATTAGAGAAAAACTTAGCAATGAGAGTTTCTTCTACTGACAAAGCAGATAAATGGTTAGTTGCTGGTCGTGGTGTATTGCATTTATCAGTTTTGATAGAAACAATGCGTCGTGAAGGATATGAATTACAAGTTGGTCAGCCACAAGTTATCATCAGAGAAATCGATGGTAAAAAATGTGAGCCAATCGAAGAATTAACTATCGATTTACCGGAAGAATTCAGTGGTACTGCTATTGAAGCAGTTTCTATGAGAAGAGGAGACATGACAAACATGGAGCCAAAAGGAACTCGTATGACTATTCAATTCCAGATTCCATCAAGAGGTATTATTGGTTTAAGAAACTATTTATTGACACAAACTGCTGGAGAAGCAATTATGAGTCACCGTTTCTTAGAATACCAACCTTACAAAGGTGATATTCCAGGACGTCAAAATGGTTCTTTAATATCAATGGAACAAGGAACTTCTATTCCTTTCTCAATCAATAACTTACAAGAGAGAGGTAGATTTTTTGTAGCGCCAAATGAAAGCATCTACGAAGGTCAAGTAATTGGAGAAAATTCAAGAGCTGGTGATATGGTTGTAAACGTTACAAAAACGAAAAAAATGTCAAATATGCGTTCTTCAGGAGCTGATGATAAAGTGAAATTAATTCCACCTATCAAATTCAGTTTAGAAGAATGTTTAGAATATATCCAAGGTGATGAATACGTTGAAGTAACGCCAGAAAGCTTACGAATTCGTAAAATTTTCTTGAAAGAATCAGATAGAAAAAGATCTGGTAAATAATTTTATTTTAAATCTTAATCCCCTAGTTTCTATATATTAATAGATAGCTAGGGGATTTTTTGTGGATTCTATTTTTAATTGTAATAATAGTCATATTATATTACTTATTTTTTTTGTAACTTTAGATATCAATATACAAGATTATGTTTGACGATGAAGAAGAAGAAGATGGATACTTTGAAGGGAATCTAAATGAGGATATAGAGCGTTTTGATTCTTTTTTAAAAGGTGGTGAAATTGGTTTCCTAGATAGTGATAGATTAGAAGGGATAATTGATAGTTATTTGATTGCTAGTCAGTATAATAAAGCGAAGCTTTGTGCTGAGCATGCTATATCTCAATTTTCTTTTAATATTGTTTTTTCATTACGACTTGCTCAAGCTATGTCAGCTATGGGACAATTGAAAGAAGCATTGAATGTTATTTCTCAAATTGAGAAAATGGAACAACCTAATTGTGAAATATTATTAACAAAAGCTTCAATTTTTAGTCAATTAAGAGATTCTAAAAGTGCTATTAAATATTTTAAAGAATCATTATTATTATCAGAACCTGAAGATAGAGATGAAATATTTCTAGATTTAGCAATGGAATATGAAAATTTAAATGATTATAAAGGAGCCTTAGTTGTTTTGAAAGATGCAATTATATACAATCCGAAGAATGAAGGTGCAATTTATGAACTTGCTTTTTGTTATGATCAATTAGGAGATTATGAAAAGGCTATTAAATGTTACTCCGATTTTATTGATGAAAATCCATATTCTTTCACTGCTTGGTACAATTTAGGTAATGCTTTTTCTAAATCCGAGGACTTTGATAAAGCGATTTGGGCTTATGATTATTGTGTTTTAATTAATGAAGATTTTGGCCCAGTATATTTTAATCTAGGTAATGCTTATTTATCTACAGACAAATATCAATTGTCAATAGATAATTTTAATAAATGTATGGAGTTGGATGGCGAAGATCCTGTTGCTTTATGTTATATCGGAGAGGCACACGAACAATTAGGTGAATTAGCTTTAGCAAAAGAATTTTACAAACAAAGTTTAGAATTAGCTCCTTTACTTCCTGATGCTTGGTTAGGTCTAGGTATTGTTGAGGATTTAGAAGGTAGAACAAGAGAAGGAATAGTTTTAATTAATAAAGCGGTTGAATTAGATCCTGAAAATGCTGGTATTTATTCTGTGTTAGCAGGAGCGCACGAGAAATTAGATGAAATTGATTTAGCTAAAGAATATTATCTAATGGCATTAGGGATTGATTCTACAGATGAGGAATGCTTAACTAGTTATGTAAACTTATTAATTAAACATTCTTTGAAAGAAGCTAATAAATATATTTCCGATTTTATAATTTCTAATTCAGAAAATGAAATTGCTCCGTTATTGAAAGTCAATATTCTTTGGAAATTAGGTTTGAAAAAAGAATCTTTAAGTCTATTTGCTGATTGTACTAATAATAACAAGGAAAATGCTAAGGAATTATTTGAATTATATCCTGAATTCTTGAAGATATCTCAGTTTAATGAATTGGCTGAAGATTAAAGCTTTTTTTCTATTTGACTAAAATGATAGAATAATAGTTTTAATATTATTATCTTTGCCTTCAGAAATATAAAAGAAATGAATTTCGAATTACCTTATATACCAGAAAGAACAAATAAGCCTCGTCAAAAAGGGCTGACAATGATGATGGATAAAGGTCTTAGTTTTAGAGAGACTGAAGATTTTATATCTGCATCTGGTCATTTAACAGATGTTGCAAAGTTTGGATTTGGTACAGCTTTCGTTACAAATGATTTACAGAAAAAAATTGATCTATATAAAGAGGCTGGTATAAAGCCTTATTTCGGTGGTACTTTATTTGAAGCTTTTTATGCTCGAGGACTTGTAGATGATTATCTACGTTTACTTGATAAATACAATCTTGAATTAGCTGAAATTTCTGATGGTTCTATAATTATGAATCATTCTGAAAAATGTGAATTGATTCATCGATTTTCTAAAGAAAGAACCATAATGTCTGAGGTTGGTTCTAAAGATTCTGGAATTATTGTTTCACCGAGTAAATGGGTGAAGATGATGAGTACCGAACTAGAAGCTGGTTCATGGAAGGTCATTGCTGAAGGTCGTGAAGCTGGAAACGTTGGTGTTTTTAGACCAAATGGAACTGCTCATACCTATTTAATCAATAAAATAATTTCAAAAGTTGACCCAGGAGATATTCTTTGGGAAGCACCTCAAAAAAATCAACAAGTTTGGTTTATTAAGCTGTTTGGTGCAAATGTTAACCTTGGAAATATTGGTCCAAATGAAATGATTCCTTTGGAATGTCTTCGTTTAGGTCTAAGAGGAGATACATTTTTTGAATTTTTACCTTCTGATTATTCTGATCGTTTGAAACAAGTGAATGACGAAATAGAAGAAGAGGAAGAAGCTTAATTCAGTGTATAAAAAAATAAAAGAGATTTCGGGTCATTCTGGAGCAATTTATACAAGTTGTTTTGATGGAAATTTTATTTATACAGGAAGTGCTGATCATTTTGTCACTCGTTGGAAAGTAGATGAAGCTATTCAAGATAAATTTGCAATTAAAATGGATCAATCAGTTTATTCGATTGATTTTATTGATGAAAAAATAATTGTTGTTGGTTTATCAAATGGTTCAGTGCATATATTTGATCTCCAATTGAATAAGGAGATTAAAAATTTTAAGCAACATATCAAAGCAGTTTTCTCGATTTCGTATAATAAAAATAAATCTCAATTTTATATTGGTGATGCTGATGGTAATTTATCAATTTGGAATTCGAAAACATTTGAACTTTTAATTTATCTTCCCTTAGATTGCGGTAAAATTAGAAATATTCATGTTTCAGAACAGGGAGATTTATTTGTGGTAAGTTGCCAAGATGGTACAACTCGAATTTTTGAAACGGTAGGATTCAACGAAATAATAACTTTGAACACCCACGTTGGAGGAGCGACAATTTCGCATTTCTACCCTCTAAATCCAAGTCTCTT
Organism: Flavobacteriales bacterium; assembly: GCA_947380375.1. GTDB lineage: Bacteria > Bacteroidota > Bacteroidia > Flavobacteriales_D > Crocinitomicaceae > CAIUKX01. The sequence goes on along the minus strand of CANCQX010000007.1, from coordinate 21,536 downwards.
ATTAACAGGAGGAAAAGATGCTCATTTAAATATCTGGAATTGGCAAACTTCAGAATTAATTAAAAGTATTCCTGCTCATAACTACGTTTTATATGATATCTGTTTTATAGAAAACAATACAAAATTTATTACCGCAAGTAGGGATAAATCGATTAAAATCTGGAATACAGAATCTTTAGAAGTTGTTCAGCGTTTAGATCAAAAATCAGGAGGTCATAAACATTCGGTAAATAATATTTCTAAAATATCAGAGAATTCTTTTGCGTCAGTTGGAGATGATAAAAAAGTAATTATCTGGGGAAAAAGTAACAAATGAAATATATTTTGAAAATTGTTTTGTATTCTGCTGAGTTCCTTTTAGCATTTATTTTATTATACTTAACCCTTTCTTTGATATGTATGTCAATTCAAATAGGGGAGAAGCCAGCCCAAGGAGAAGTTACAATTTATATGAAATCAGATTATATTCATACGGATTATGTTTTTCCTGTTCAAACAAAATATTTTAATTGGACTAAAATAATCTCTCCAAACAATACTAGAGGGAAAGATTCAACGAATAATTTTATTTCAATTGGTTGGGGTGATCAAGGCTTTTTTTTAAATACTCCTGAATGGTCAGATGTAAAAGCATCTACTATATTTTATGCCTTTTTTTATTTAGGGAAGTCCGCTTTACACACGAATTATTTAAAAGAGTTAGATTTTAAATATACACATGTAAAACTTGTTATTTCTTCCAAACAGTATTTAACACTTTGCAATTACATATTAAATTCTATGAAAAAAAACATAAATGGTAAGTATCTATGTATTAAAAATAGAGGTTATTGGGATACGGATTCTTTTTATGAAACGAATGGTAGTTACGGACTTTTCAACACATGTAATACATGGATTAATACGGGGTTAATAAAAGCAAATCTACCAGCATGTTATTGGACATCAATGAATTCAGGAATATTTCATAAGTATAGATGAAAGATTTCAATTTCATCTTATTAATGTCACATGTCCAATATCTTCATGTTTTTGAGAATTAAATGAATTTGTAATTGTTAATTTCCACGTGTATACTCCATCTGGCGATTTAAGATCTTGGTAATTTCCATTCCATCCATCTTCTATTAGATTTGTTTCAAAAATAATCTCCCCCCATCGATTAAAAATCATAAAAGAATATTTTTTGCTATTATAACCTGATGAAAAGATGGGTTTAAAAATGTTATTGTATTCGTCAAAGTCTGGTGTAAAAGTGTTTGGAACATAATAAATTAATTGAGGAGAAAAAGTTATAGGTTTTACAATAGAGTCGAAACATCCATTTTCTGAATAGGCATACAATATAACTCGATAAGTTTTTTTATTGAAATCATCGTTGATATTAAATTTGTGCTCAACATTTGAAGGTGAATTATCCTCTGTCCCATCTCCAAAATCCCATCTATATGTATTTGCTAATATTGAATTATTAGAAAATAAAACATCGTTTTTGAGATTTGATATTTCATATTCATCAGCATTGAAATTTGCTACTGGATTAGGGAGTATGCATGCGAAATTTTTTGAAGTAATTGAAGCGGTGCAACCTTGACGGTTTTTGATGACTAGTTCTAAGTCTACGCATCCCTCATTTTCAAAAGAGGTTAAAAAAGGTTTGCAATTTAGTATCTTTTTACCATCTGAAAATTTCCAAGTACATTCTTCCGCATTGATGTTTTTAGAATCTATTAAAATGTTTTTTCCATTGCATACATTAATTGGAAGTGGTAATTCTATTTTCGGTAATAGATTGGCTGTCAGTTCAATATAGTTTATGGTTTGACAGCCATTAACATCAGAAATAGTAACAATGTAGTTTCCAACGCCTAATTTAGTCAGTCGATTTGAAGTTTGAATTGGTGAAGTATTCCAAGAAAAACTGTAATTAGGTGTTCCTCCAATTGCATTTGCTTCTATCTCTCCATCAAAAGCTCCTTCACAACTTACACCTTTATTAGAGTAATTAGAAAGTATTTTAGTTTCGGAAATTAAAAGTGATGGTTGCGATACAATTATATCTTTACTGAATTTACATCCATTAAAATCTGTAATATTTACCTTATATGTTCCAGTTCCAACATTATTTACGGTCTGATTCTTTGAAATAGTATTGCCACTAATATCCGTCCATAAATAGGAATAGTTTGGTGTTCCTCCATTTGGTGTAACAGTTATTTTTCCATCTGTTGAATTAAAACAGCTTACATCTTGTCCGTTATAATTTGAAATTACATTAGTAAATCCTTCTAATTTTGAAGGTTCAATAAGTTGAATACTTGCGTCAATTTCGCAACCATTTAAATCTTTAATTTTGACATTGTACAGACCTTTTTTTAATAAGGAAAAATCTTCGTTTGAATTTATAAATTTCCCATTCATTTCTGTCCATATATAAGTAAATCCAGAAGCTCCCCCAAGAACTGTAAGGTCAATTGATCCAGAGTTTTCGCCGTTGCATAAGATGTTTTTTTTGATAATTGAAAGTGAAAGAGGTGCTTTTGGTTGTGAAATTGAAATTAGTTGATTGATAGTGCATAATTTTGAATCAGTTGTAGTAATTATATGTGTTCCAGCTATTAAATTGGAAAATATTCCGGTAGTTTGAGGTGCTTCATTATCTATTGAATAACTATAATTTGGCGTTCCTCCATTTGCCTCAATTGTCAATGAACCAGTATTTTCACCAAAACACTTTATATTTGAAAGTGAGGTAATTGGAGCTGATAAAATCAAAGGTTCAGAAATAGTTGCTGAAGTCGAATCTTTACAATCGTTTATATCGGTTACAATTACACTATATGTATTTACTCCAAGATTAAATAGGTCTTCAGAAGTATTTTTAGTAGACCATAAAATAGATTTAATAGCGTAGTTTGGTGAACCTAGAGTTATTGTAAGGTCTATAGATCCGTTTTTTAGTCCATTGCAAGTTATATTTGATGGTATTGCAGATATAGAAGATGTAAATTTAGTTAAGCTAATTTTCACTGTATCTTCAATAAAAGGACAACCAAGAGTATTAGTTGGTGTCAAGATAAGTTTTGCTATTCCAGTATTTAATTCATCTAGAGATGGTATATATACTAAATTAAGATCTGTTCTACTTGTTTTGAAAGTTCCAAGACCACCACTCCAAAGTCCTGAATTGGTTTGAGATACTTTAGCATTTATTTGAATAGTAGGAATTGAGGCTCCACAAGTCGTAATATCAATTCCAGCGTTTGCGGTTGGAACGTAAACAAATGAAGAAACATTTATAATGTCCGATGCTGAAGGACACCCAGAAATATCACTAATCGAAAGTGAATATTCTCCAATTTCAGAAAACGTAATAGGTACGGTATCATTTTGACTTACAATTGAATATATAATCCTACCTAATGAATTTGTCCAAGTATAAGTATATGGAGCTGTTCCTCCAACTGCAGCTCCAAAAGTTGTTACATTACCACCTTCACAAAGTGCTATATCTGGACCAGCTTTAGCGAAAAGTGTAGGGTAAATTGATACAAACGATGTAGCGCACCATTTTGATAAAGTAGTGCCTGGACAAGTTGTATTAATCAATGGATTTCCGCAAACTTCAAATGTGATTTTTGGCGGATAATTAGGTTTGGGAGTAACTGAAACTGTTGAAATATTTTGTTCGTAAAGTATACTTGAGGTACCTATTTGTCCTCCGTTTACATTCGATAAATAGTCATTGTAATAATTCGAATTATAACCATTTTGTGCAATCGAACTCCAAGTAACGGAATTTGGCTCTAAACCAGAAACACTTAATTGTTTAGAGCAACCATCAGCAGTAATAATGTTTTCAGGTCCTACTGGAGAGGCTATAGAAGTAATAGTTATCGCATAATCTGTTGAACCTGTTCTGCAAAATGAAAAATAATAGGGTCCAGTACCTGATGGGCAAAATGTATGTCCTGCATCATAAACAGTAGAATTACAGTCATTTAGTCGGATATAAGTATTTCCGTTTGCTCCATTAACTTTGAAAGAGATACCGCTTGAATTAGGGTGAATAGAAACTTCTAAAGTGAGGCAGTTATAGTTTGAACCATAACCACAACATTGTCCAAATCCATTTGAAGGGATGTTAATTTGTACCGTTGAAGATGCTGAAGGACCAGAAGATAAATTCACAGCAATAAGAGGGGAGGGTGTTTCTGGATTCGGTCCGCTACTTTGATAAGTGCAATTAAAATTTTGTGAAAAAGTAAAAAGCGGTATAGAAAATCCTATAAGTAAAACAGTAAGTACTTTCATTTTTTTTGATTTTAATGTATTGATAGTCAGTGATTAAATTTGCTATTTCTAAAATTAAACATTATTTTTTGTTTAAGATTGTTAATAAAACCTAAAAAATAAAAGTTAAAAAAAGCGGATTAGATACTCGCTACTTCAATGAATATCGTAACTTTGCGCCCCGTAGTTACACTTCATAAATTATACATGTCAAATTCAACAAAGTACATTTTTGTAACAGGCGGAGTTACATCGTCTTTAGGTAAAGGAATTATTGCTGCATCCCTTGCAAAATTGTTACAAGCTAGGGGATATTCAACAACAATCCAAAAGTTAGATCCATATATAAATATTGATCCAGGAACATTAAATCCTTATGAACATGGTGAATGTTTTGTTACAGATGATGGAGCAGAAACTGATTTAGATTTAGGTCATTACGAACGTTTCTTAAATGTTCCAACTTCTCAAGCAAATAACGTAACTACTGGCAGAATCTACCAATCTGTAATTGAAAAAGAACGTAAAGGTGAATTTTTAGGAAAAACTGTTCAAGTTATTCCTCACATTACAGACGAAATCAAAGAAAGAATTCAAATATTAGGTAATAAAGGGACATATGATATAGTAATTACTGAAATTGGCGGAACGGTTGGTGATATTGAATCATTACCTTATGTTGAGGCAGTTCGTCAAATGCTTTGGGAATTTGAAAATGATTGCATCGTTGTACATTTAACATTGGTTCCATATTTAGCAGCAGCAGGTGAGTTGAAAACAAAGCCAACTCAACATTCCGTTAAACAATTATTAGAACTTGGTGTACAACCTGATATTTTATGTTGTAGATCAGAGCACGAATTAGATTTGACCTTGCGTCAGAAAATTGCAAAATTCTGCAATGTTAGTGTAAATGCGGTTATTGAAGCAAGAGATGCAAGTTCAATTTACGAAGTTCCTTTGTTAATGCAAGCAGAAGAGTTAGATAAAGTAGTTTTAGAAAAATTAGGTTTATCTACTAAAACAATTCCGAATTTAGATTCATGGAAACAATTTTTAAATAGAGTTGAAAATCCATCTAAATCAGTAACAATTGGTTTAGTAGGAAAATATGTTGAATTAAAAGATTCTTACAAATCAATTTCTGAATCATTTGGACATGCAGGTGCAGCCAATGATTGTAGGGTAAATATCAAATGGATTCATTCTGAAAAATTAACGAAAGCTAATTTAGAAAGTGAATTAAAAGAATTAGACGGAATTTTAGTAGCTCCAGGATTTGGTTCAAGAGGAATTTCAGGAAAAATTGAAGCTGTTCGCTATGCTAGAGAAAAAAATGTACCTTTCTTTGGTATATGTTTAGGAATGCAATGTGCAGTAATTGAATTTGCTCGACATAAACTTGGATTTGAAGATGCTCATACAACTGAAATTGCTGAAGATTCTAAGTACCCTGTAATCAGTATGATGGAAGAGCAGAAAAGTATTGCAAATCTTGGTGGTACAATGAGGTTAGGTGCTTATAAATGTCAATTAAAACCTGATTCTAATTCGTATTCAGCATATAATTCGGATTTAATTTTTGAACGTCACAGACATAGATTTGAGTTCAACAATGATTACTTACAAGATTTCGAAAAAGCAGGTATGATTGCTACAGGTAAAAATCCAGAAACAGGTTTGGTTGAAGTAGTAGAAATTCCTTCTCATCCTTGGTTTGTAGGAACTCAATTTCATCCAGAATACAAAAGTACAGTAGAAAATCCTCACCCTCTTTTTGTTGCATTTATTAACGCAGCAATTACGTATAACAATAATTAATTATGGATAAAAAAAGTATATTCGGTTTAGTACTGATTGGTTTAATTCTTTCTGTCTTTACAATTTTAAATCAACCAACAGCTGAAGAAAGAGCTAAATTAGCGAAAGAAGCTGCGAAAAAAGAAGTTAAAATTGATGAAAAATCAAAAGTTACTGAGAAAAAACAAGCAGCTAATACTTCAAGTTCAAAAGTTCAAACAAAACATGTAAGTCCTTTAGTTATTGAGAAAGGTGAATTAATTCGTTTGGAAAATGAAAAATTGATTGTTGATTTTTCTACTCAAGGGGGTAAAGTAGCTGCAGTTTATTTGAAAGAATTTGAGTCTTATAATGATTTCGCTGAGAAAAAAGGTAAGAAAATTCCTTTAAAATTATTTCAAGAGGGAGATGCTTCAAACGAATTAGTTTTTCCGATCAATGGAAAAGATTTCAGAACGGGTAAGTTAGGTTTTGAAGTTGTTAAGCAAACGAAAAATTCAATTATTCTTACTGTTTCTCCAAATGAAGGTCAAACTATTGAGTACGTTTATAAACTAAAAAAAGATGCCTACGATTTAGATTATACGGTCAATTTGAAAGGTTTTGATGGAAAAGTAACTCCTCAAAATATCGCTTTAAAATGGAATACTTCATTCAGAAAAACAGAAAGATTATTTAAATCTCAAAGAATGGTTTCTACTGTTTGTTTTATGAATGGAGAGAAAGGTCTAGATTATTTAAGTGAAACTGCTGATGATTACCAGGAAGCTGAAGAAAATATTGAATGGGTAGCTTTCAAACAAAGTTATTTCTCTTCAATATTAAGACCTGAAAATGGTTTTGGTAAAGCAGGGTCTAAGTTCAATATTAAAACATACAAAGAAAATGATGAGAAAATATATTCTCATTTGAAAGATTATTCTGCTACTTTAAATTTAGATGTTAAAAATGCAGGAAATGCTTCAGTAAAAATGAATTGGTATTTCGGACCGAATGATTTTAAAGTATTGAAATCTTATGGAAAAGGATACGATGATATAATCAATTTCGGATGGGGATTATTCCGTTGGATTAATATGTATGCTGTTGAACCAATCTTTAGTTTGTTTGCAAATACAGGAATGGGGATTGGAATAGCTATATTAATGTTAACATTAGTATTGAAATTAATCTTGATGCCTATTCAATGGAAGATGTATGTTTCATCAGCCAAAATGAGAATTTTAAAACCAGAAATCGATGAGTTAAATGCGAAATTCCCTAACAAGGATGATGCAATGAAAAAACAAGTTGAAATGATGGCTTTGTATAGAGAGTCGGGAGCAAGCCCTTTAGCGGGTTGTATTCCTATGTTGATTCAAATGCCAATCTTATTAGCCGTTTTCCGTTTCTTTCCTGCGGCATTTGAGATGAGACAAAAATCATTTGTTTGGGCAGAAGATTTATCATCTTACGATTCTATTTGGAATTTTGGTGTAAGCATTTGGCCTTATGGTGATCACATGAGTTTATTTACTTTATTAATGGCAGCAACAACATTAGTGTATACGTATTTGAATAGTGGTAACGTTCAACAACCACAACAACCAGGTATGCCTAATATGAAAGTTATTATGTATATTTTTCCTGTAATGATGATTTTTATTTTTAATGATTATTCAGCAGGTTTAAGTTACTATTATTTTATTTCTACTTTGATTTCAATTTTAATGATGGTTGCAATTAAACAGTTTTTTGTTGACGAAGAAAAATTGAAGGCAAAAATGGCAGCTAAGAAATTAGAAAAATCTACTACGGTTAAGAAAAAATCTAAATTTCAAGAACGTTTAGAGCAAATGCAAAAACTACAACAAGAGCAAAAAAATGCGCGTAAAAAATAAAATAAAACATTAAATTTGAAAAGCTACTTCAGTTGAAGTAGCTTTTTTTGTTATTTCTATATCGATGATAAAACTTCTTTTACTTCCAGATATTCCAAGACAACCAAGTGAATTGGAGGTGCAAATAGGAAGCTATTTGCTTGGTTTTATTATGATTGGAATATTAGTGTTATCTTTTTTTCTTATCAAAGATTATTGTAAAAATAGCGAATGGAAAAAAGGGATTTTTCCTTCATCTCTACCTTTTGAAAGAGATAACTTTCTGAAAGCATATATTTGCTTGTCGGCGAATATGATGCGAAGAGATAACCGCAATTTATCAATGAAAAAAGTATATGTAAAAACTTTTTTTAAAAGAGAGTTTTCGGATACATCAATTGATTATTCAAGTTCACTAAATTTTTCTTTAAAATATCCTATTCAGATTGATACCGTTTCATATTGGTTAAATCTTCATATTACAGATAATAGGGTAAAACTCCAAATCATCAATTTATTGATTGGTATTTCAATGGTAGATGGTAGTTTGGTTAAAAATGAATTATGGCTTTTAAGAGAATTAATTAGACAATTAAAATTAGAACAAAAAGATTTAGACACAATTTTATCTTTTTATTTTGAAGAAGATCAAAAATCAAATTTTTCAAATTCTAAATTATCAAATAAAGAAAATGCATTGAATGTTTTAGGGTTAAACCAAAATGCAACCCCAAAAGAAATAAAAAAAGCATATAGAAAATTAGCAATGATAAATCATCCAGATAAATTTTCAATGGACGGTGAAGAACAATTGAAATTAGCTCAAGAACGATTTTTAAAAATTCAAGAAGCGTATGAATGTATAATTAAATCTTGATCTTTTAATTTTATTTTCAAAAGTTATTTAACCAAAGCATTACATCAATTCCATCAGCATAATCATTTAATTTAGGAGCTTGCGCTTCACCAAATGGAATATAGTTTTGACCAACAATTGCTTGAAGATTATCGCTATGTAATTTCAAATAACTTTCAATTTCATTTTTAGTCTCATATCTTTGATAATGAACCATTGAAAGCGGTGAAAATAATTCTTCAGATTCACGAAGTAAGACAAAATTATTATCCAATAACTCCATTAAATTCATTAGATATACCGCTTTGTTATAATCGTAATTATTAGCATATTTATGGTGATTTACAATGGGATGATAGTCTACAATTGCTTCAAAAAATCGGTTTAAATTAAAATCTTTTGGAATTAATAAATGGGATACATTTCTACAACCTAAACCGAAATAACTAAAAATATCTTTTCCTAAAGCTGTTAATTCTTCTTTTGTCTCTTCACCTGTTAAAATAGCAATCGATGTTCTATTTTTTCTAAATAAATGGGGGTAATGACCAAAATATTGTTCAAAATATTTGGTTGAATTATTACTTCCTGTAGCTATTATTGCTTCTATTTCACCAAGTTTTCCAAAAGAAAAATTAATTCTTTCTTTTAAGGATGGTGTGTATTGAATTAATTGTTCTGCTAAAGCGGGTAAAAGTGTATTGTCATCAGAGCTTAATTTTGCCACAACACTATTCCCAGATAATAATACACATAGAAAATCATGAAATCCAACAAGAGGAATATTTCCCGCCATTATTATTCCAATTCTTTTAGTTGAAGTAGAGTAGGTGTAGTCTTTTAACCAATTGTTTAAATTATTTTCAGTCAATTGATTACCTAGGGATAATAAAGATTGTAATACATTTTCTTTAGAAAACCAACCATTTAAAACGAATTGTTTTCCTATTATTCCCTGAAGTTTTTGATATTCAATTTCAGTTGCTCCGATTGAATAATTAGTCCAAATTTCTTCATTTCCTAAAGCAGACATCAATTTCCCTAATTGAACAAATCCACTAATTTCATTTTCTCTTTTCACATTGTAAAATTAGCTTCTTATAATCAATTCCAAGAATTATTTAAGTTTTTTATTATAAAAAAGAGTAAACTATCAATATTATAGAATATTTTTAATAGAAATGAATATCTAAATCCATTTTAGGTTCTTATCTTTGCACTTTGAAAATAATAATATTAATAAAATAAAGATAATATGGCAATAATGATAACAGACGAATGCATTAATTGTGGTGCATGCGAGCCAGAATGTCCTAATAATGCAATATATGAAGGTGGTGCTGAATGGCGTTATTCTGATGGAACTTCACTATTAGGTATGATTACAACTTTGGATGGTGATGAAATAGCAGCTGATAATGCTTTTGAACCAAAAGATATGGATGTTTATTATATTGTAACTGATAAATGTACAGAATGTGTTGGTTTTCATGACGAACCTCAATGTGCTGCTGTATGTCCTGTAGACTGTTGTATTGATGATCCAGAATATAGAGAGTCGGAAGATGAATTGTTAGCGAAAAAAGATTTTATGCATTTGTAAAATAAATATCAATTGAAATTAAGTCCATCCAATTAGGTTGGGCTTTTTTTGTTTGGTTTAATTTATAAATTAAACAATCAAATTAACATTTTTACGAGTGCTAATTCAATAAACAAAAAATATTTAATAATTAGGTTGCTATTCTCGAAAAACTAACTATTTTTGTGGCGGGGTAAGTCTTGTACGACCAGCTCCTTCCAATTCCTCCAGGACGGGAACGTAGCAAAGGTCGGAAGTTGAGCGGTGCGATATAAGTAGCTTACCCCTCTTTTTTTTAATATAACAATATTGAAAAATATGGATCAAGGCTTGAAGTCGTATTTGATTAAAATCTAATAATAAATTATTTAATATTTTTGAGTGTATAAACTTCTTTTGTAATTCTTGTTAATTTAGAATCTCCTAATTCAAGCCAATAAAGTTCTTAAGTGTTTTAATTGCTTCTTCAATTCAAGTAAATATTTTAATCTCTTCAAAACCTTCGACAGTCTTCCCATCTCTCCCGAAAGTTTTCGGAACCCTCCAAAGAAGAAATGATTAATCAATTTTTACAAATCTTTTTGCTTTCGGAAACTTTGGAGGTAATATTAACTCATTTTGATTAAAATTTACAACTTTAATTAACTCTAAATCTTCCATTGAAATAGGTAATTGTGTTAAATTATTATTTGAAAAATCTATTTCTAATAAATTAGTCATTCTACCTATACTTTCAGGTAAAAGTGATAATTGATTCGACGAAAATCTTAAATATTCAATTTCTTTTAATTCTGTCGTACACTCATCCAATTTTGTTAATTGATTTTGAGACATATCTAAATATTCAAGTTTTTTTAAACTGCAAATTTGTTTAGGAAGTACACTAAAAGAATTATGATCGAGATATAGAATTTCTAGATTAGTTAAAGTTTCAAATGTATTAGGCAAATCAGTTAACTCATTTTCAGTACAATTAAAATACTTTAATTTGTTTAAACTTTGAAAAACATCTGGAAGCACTTTAATTTTATTGTTTTCCAATACTAAAACTTCTAACTCTTTAAAATTTTGAAACCACCCTGGGATTACTTCAATTTCACCGCCTTCAAAAGTAATAGCCCTCAATTGAGTTAAATTTGAGAGTTCATTCGGCAAAACTGAAATCTTAGTATGTCCTAGAGCCAAATATTTCATTTTTTTGAGTTTTCCAATTGAAGGAGAAACTGAAATAATAGGATTACGATCAAAACAAAGCAATTCTAAATTTTTCAACAAACCAATTGAATCATTTATTTCTGTAATTCTGTTAGAATAAAAAAACAAATAAGTAAGATTTTTAAATGAGTAAACTTCTTTAGGAATTCTAGTTAATTTGGTGTCTGATAATTCAAGCCAATATACTTCATTTGGATTTTTAATTGCTTCTTTGATAGAAGTAAACTGTTTAATATTTTCAGTACCTTCAATTTTCAATCCAAAAACCTGAACTGGATCATTAGATTGAGAATGAGAACTATAAATACTTAATATAAAAGTGATAATCAAAAACAAATTTCTCATCGTATGCAATCAGTTTAAATCCATAGTATTATTAAAAGTAAGAAAAATAATTGAGTTTATATTTAAAAATTAAATTTCAAAAATCCTCCCTATCTCCCGAAAGTTTTCGTGACCTCCAAAGGGAGAAGATATTCCAAGACCTCAACTTCGACAAGCTCAGTTATCGTTTGACAAACTCAGCCCTAACCTTATACTCACTGAAAAATAATCAATTTGACCAAAAAATACTATTTATTAAACTTAATAATACTGAAATCAACTGAATATAAATGATACTTTCATTCATTTCTAAAAAACTTGACACAAAATTAATTTTTACTATGTGTAGATTGTTGGAGTAAACGAATATTAAACTACTTTTGCACCGTAAATAATTGATACCATTCAGAACTATGGCACAAATTGAGATTAGACTTCCTAAAATGGGAGAAAGTGTAACGGAAGCAACCATTACAAATTGGTTAAAAAACATTGGTGATACTGTTAATTTAGATGAGCCTTTGGTTGAAGTTGCAACTGACAAAGTAGACAATGAGCTTCCATCAGAAGCTGCAGGTATATTGATAAAACAATTATTTGATAAAGATCAAGTTGCACAAGTTGGAGATGTAATTGCAATTATCTCAACTGATGGTGATGGTGGATCTGCTGCTTCAGAACCAATTAAAGAAGTTTCAACTCCATCGGTTAGTGTTGAAGAAATTACAAAATCAATTGATAATGCGATTACTACGGCTAATTTAAATTCTGAAATCATTGAAAAAAATGGAGCTTCAGGTAAATTCTATTCACCTTTAGTTAGAAGTATTGCTGAAAAAGAAAATATTTCAATGTCAGAATTGGATACTTTGAAAGGAACTGGTCAAGATGGTCGTGTTACAAAGACTGACATTTTAGACTATGTTAAAAATTTAGGAAATGGTTCAACTACATCTTCAATTGTAGAAGTTTCACAACCAGTTGTTGCAATTTCTACAACTTCTACTACACAATTAGGAGGGGGAACAATTTCAGGAATTAAAGAACCCGTAATTACCTTAAATCCAGGAGATGAAATCGTTGAAATGGACCGTATGAGAAAGCTAATTGCTGATCATATGGTAATGTCTGTTCACGTTTCACCTCACGTTACTTCTTATGTTGAAGCTGACGTAACAAATATTGTTAATTGGCGAAATAAAGTTAAAAAGGAATTTGAAAAAAGAGAAGGAGAAAGTTTAACTTTCACTCCAATCTTTATGGAGGCTATTGCAAAAGCAATTAAAGATTTCCCTGGGGTTAATGTTTCTGTTAGTGGAACAAACATAATTGTAAGAAAAGACATTAACTTAGGAATGGCAACAGCACTTCCATCTGGAAATTTAATAGTACCAGTTATTAAAAATGCAGACCGTTTAAACTTAACGGGTATAGCTAAAGCAGTAAATGAGTTAGCTAACAAAGCTAGAAATAATAAATTGAAGCCAGAAGATATTCAGGGTGGTACGTACACTGTAACAAACGTTGGTACATTTGGAAATGTAATGGGTACACCTATTATAAATCAACCGCAGGTTGCAATTTTAGCACTTGGAGCTATTCGAAAAATCCCTGCAGTTATTGAAACTCCAGATGGAGATTTTATAGGAATTAGACAAAAAATGTTCTTATCACATTCTTATGACCACAGAGTTGTAGATGGCGCATTGGGTGGTAAATTTGTTAGAAGAGTTGCTGATTATTTAGAGCAATTTGATGTAAACAGAGAATTGTAATAAAAAAATAACTATTTTCGTAAAGCTCTCTTGAATTATTTTAAGAGAGCTTTATTTTTTAAACAACATATATTTAATAGCCATGATTGGATACACAAGCAATGATGAAAATATAAAAGGCTTATTCCACAAGACCATAAAAAAAAAATATCTATATATGAAAGCTATATTATTTCTATTAATAACATTACCTTTTATCAGTTTTTCACAAATGACTGAGTCAGATGTTAGGAGAATGTCTAAAACTGCAACAGAACCTGAATTAATAATTGAAAGTTCAAGTTTAATGTTGGAGAAAAAATATTTTTTAGCTGAAATAATTGTAGATCGTTTATTAGAAATAGATTCTAATAGTGCTAATTATAATTACAGAAAAGGATTACTTCTGTTAAATTCTAATTTAGATTACGTACAAGCTAAAACTTACTTTCTTAAAGCTTTACCACTTGCTGATAAAGAATATGATTTCTTTTCAATAACCGACACTACTTGTTCTAATGATGTTTACTTTTATCTTGCAAATTGTTACCATTTAGAAGAACAAATTGACAAAGCAAAGGAATATTACAGGATTGTAATAAACTTTAATGATAAAACATCAGATATTGTTAAAAATGCTACTCGTAATTTAATGCAGTGTGATGTCGCTAAAAGATTGTTAGAATCCCCTAAAAAAACTAAGATAAATAATGTTGGCTCTATAATTAATTCACAATATCCTGATTATGCACCAGTTATATCTTTGGATGGACAAGCATTATATTTCACATCTAGAAGACCTTGGAAATACGGAGAAACTGAAAAATTTAAAGACCCTATTTTAAATAATTATCCTGAAGACATATATGTAAGCTATAGAGATAATAAAAATAAAGAGAGTTGGACAACACCTGAAAAGCTAAGTTTTTGTGAGAAAGAAAGAAATGAAGCAACTATTGCTATTAGTCCTGATGAAAGAATTATCTATGTTTATCAAGATATTACTGGTGGAGGTGATATTTTTTATTCTGATTTTAGTTCAAATTCATTTCAACAGGTTCAACCATTAGGATTAAAAAATGTAAATTCAAAATATTGGGAAACACATTGTACAATGACAATTGATGGTTTAAACATGTACTTTGTCTCAGATCGACCTGGAGGTTTTGGTGGTAGAGATATTTATAGAATAGTTAAATTACCAAATGGAAGTTGGAGTGAACCAAAAAATTTAGGCCCAAATATAAATACAGCGTTTGATGAGGACGCTCCTTTCATTGGTGCTGATAATAAAACTTTATATTTTGCAAGTAATGGAACTGAAAGTATGGGAGGTTTTGATCTTTTTTTATCATTGAGAGATGAAGATAACAATTGGTCATTATCCGTAAATATGGGCTATCCAATAAATAGTGCCGGTGATGATATTTTCTTTACAACTACCATTGATGGAAAACGAGGGTACTTCTCTTCTTTCAGAAAAGGAGGAATTGGCGAAAAGGATATTTATGAAATAGAAAATGATGAATTAGGAGTTAAAAATATTTCAGCCTTAAAAGGATCTATTAAAACAGCTTTTAATAAGCAACTCCCTTCAAATATATCAATCACAACAAAATGTATTGATTGCGCCGATAAAACAGAAAAAATAACGTATGTTAAGCAAAGAGATGGCTCTTTTTTCCAAACATTAGAAACTTGTAAAACCTACGAAGCTTCATATCGTATTGATAATGAAACTAAATCTTTTTTCAAAGAAACCTTTTCTACTAGTTGTGAATCAGATTATGATGAAATTTATAGGGAATCAATATTAGATGCTGACAATATGAGATTCGTAATAGAACAAGATACAATTGGTGTAAATTATGATGAATTCAAACTAAGAGAAAGTAAAAAAGCTCATGTTAGAATTAGCGATGAGGAAATAAAAGAAGTGAATTTCGGAACTGATTTATCAGATATAATTTCAATAAACCCAATTTATTTTGACTTAGATAAGTCTAAAATTCGTGAAGATGCATCATTAGAACTAGATAAAATTGTTAAAATTTTGAATGATAATCCATCTATTTATTTAGAGTTGGGGTCTCATACGGATTGTAGGGGTTCAAAAAAATACAATTTAAATTTATCATCTAGTAGAGCAAAGGCTTCTTCAGCCTATATTAAAAAGAGAATTGTTAATCCTAAGAGAATTACTTCAAAAGGTTATGGTGAATCTAAACTAAAGAATGATTGTAAATGCGAAGATGAAGTTGAATCAACTTGTTCAGAAGAAGAGCATCAACTTAATAGAAGAACAGAATTTATAATTCTTAAAAAGAAATAAAAAATATGTCATTATCACTAAAACGACCTTTAGCAATATTTGATTTAGAAACAACTGGGTTAAATATTACCAAAGATAGAATTGTTGAAGTTGCAATAATTAAAGCTTTTCCTGATGGGTCAGAAGAATATTTTTCGAAAAGAATAAATCCTGAAATACCAATACCAAATGAAACAAGTTTGATACATGGTATTTATGATATCGACGTTATTAACGAACCAACTTTTTCAGAAATAGCTGATGAACTCGTCGCTTTTATTGGTGATGCTGATTTAGCAGGTTACAATTCAAACAAATTTGACATCCCCGTTTTATCGGAGGAATTATTAAGAGTAGGAAATGATTTTAATGTTTCTGATAGGAAATTTGTTGATGTACAAAACATTTTTCACAAAATGGAACAAAGAACTTTAGCCGCAGCTTATCTTTTTTATTGTAATAAACCGATTGAAAATGCACATAATGCTCTTGCTGATACTACTGCTACATGGGAAGTTTTAAAAGCTCAAATTTCTAAATACGATACTTTAGAAAAAAATATAGATTTCTTATCTGATTTTTCAAAGGCTGGAAATTATAATCTTTTAGATTTTGCAGGAAGACTTGCTATTAATGAAGATGGAGAAGGAATCTATAATTTCGGAAAAAATAAAGGTAAAACTATTAAAGAAATTTCAATATCAGAACCAGGATATTATGGATGGATGCTTAATGCAGATTTCCCCTTATATACAAAACAATGTCTGAAAAATGAAATGGAAAAGATAAAAAAAGAGCAGGTAAAAGAACAAAATATAAATAAAGAGAGAAAGAAAATTAACAATGTAACTAACAAAATTGAAAATGAATCTATTGAGGATAAATTAGAAGCTTTAAAAAATAAATTCAAATAGAAATGAAAATAATTTGTATTGGAAGAAATTATGCAGACCATGCTAAAGAATTGAAATCAGAGCTTCCCTCTTCACCTATTTTTTTCCTTAAACCTGACACATCTTATTTAAAACCTGGTAACCCTTTTTTTTATCCTTCTTTTTCAAAAGATATACATTATGAATGTGAAATTGTAGTTAAACTTTGTAAGGTAGGTAAAAATATTTCTGAAAAATTTGCGCATAAATACTACAATGAAATTGGTTTAGGAATTGATTTTACTGCTCGTGATTTACAGGAACAATGTAAAGCAAAAGGTTTGCCTTGGGAAATTGCAAAATCATTCGAACATAGCTCGCCTATATCTAAAGAATTTATTCCAAAAGAACAATTGGATTGGAGTAATTTAGAATTTTCTTTGAGAAAAAATGATGAAATTGTACAATTTGGATCTACAAAAGATATGATTTTTTCAATAGATCAAATCATTTCCTATGTTTCAAAATTTATGACTCTGAAAACAGGAGATTTAATATATACTGGAACCCCAGCAGGAGTTGGACCTATAAAAATTGGTGATAAATTAACAGGATATATTCATGAGGAAAAAATGTTCGAACTAAATATTAAATAGAATCTAGTGATTTAGAATTATTATTTTCACAGATTTGAATAAAATTATCAAATAAAATACGGCCATGATTACCCGAAACTTCTGGATGAAATTGAACTCCATAAATAGGTAAATCTTTATGTTCCATAGCTTCATTAATACAAAAATCAGAAGCAGCTATCAATGTAAAATCTTTAGGTATTGAAATAGATTCACAATGGTCTTCCATCATTTCAATTTCTGTAGGTAATTTTTTAAATAAATCACTTTGTTCAAAAATCTCAATTGTTTGCCAATCTCTATCTTCCTTCATTCTAGAACCAAAAGCACCAAATGTTAAACCAATCACTTGATGACCAAAGCAAATACCTAAAATTGGCAAACCAATTGTTTTAATCCATTTAAATTTTTCTAAATAGGTTGAAATATCTATTTCAGTAATTAATATTGGTGCACCTGAAATAATAACACCTTTTTTGTTATTAAAATATTCATCTGAAATATCATGAATTGAAATTGTTTCAAAATCCATGAATTCATCAACAGACTCTTCAATATACTGCGTTTTTTGACTTCCGCAATCGATTATTAATATCATGATTTTAAAACACCTAAACCTTGACGGATAATTTCCGGCTCTTCTTTAGTACAATCAACAATGGTTGAAGGTTCTAATTTCCCATATCCACCATCAATAATCAAGTCGACAGATTTTTCAAACTTTTCAAAAATTATTTTAGGATCAGCAAAATACTCTGTAACAGAATCTTCATGATTATTTAATGAAGTTGTTGCAATTGGATTACCTAAAATTTCAACTATAGAAAGAATAATTTTATTATCTGGAATCCTAATTCCAATTTCTTTTTTATTAGAATCAAAAATCTTAGTAACCTCTGTCGTAGCATTTAAGATAAATGTAAAAGGACCAGGTAAATTGTGTTTTAAAAGTTTAAACACAGGTCTTTCAATATGTTTTACATATTCCGATAAGTTACTTAAATCATTGCAAATAATAGAAAAATTAGCCTTACTCAATTTTAAATCTTTAAGTTTTGCTAAATTATTAAGTGCTTTTTTATTTTTTAAATCACAGCCCATACTGTAAACAGTATCGGTAGGAAATATCATGATCCCTCCATTTTTTAATATCTCTACAGCTTTATTAATTGATCTAAAATCAATATTATCAGGATTTATTTCGAGTAACATTCTATTATTTTTTAAGATTTATAAAAGTAGAGCTTAAATCTTTAAATACCAAGGAAACATATAGTATAGTCTGATTAAATAAAAAAGAAGTTTAGTATCTTTATGTTATAAATGCTACGTAACTTTTTAAATTACGAAATTATTATAAAAAATGAAGGGTAACTTTTTATTATTATTGATTTTTATCATCTCGTCAACATCATATAGTCAGTCAAACAAACTTTCTTGGAAATTTTTTCACCCAATAAATAAAACATGGATTGATGCTGGTTCGCATGGTTCTGTTCAAGAAAAATTGATTGAATCTGGTGAATTACCTGATCCTTTTTATGGTTTAAACGAAGAGAAATTTGGTTGGATTGAAGAATATAAATGGGAATTTAAATCTGAGTTTGACTTAAATGAGAAAGAAGCAACCATTAATTTTTTAGAAATAGAATTTCCAGGAATAGATACATATGCTAAAGTCTATTTAAATGATTCGTTAATTATTACAGCTGAAAATAATTTTAAACCTTATCGATTTCAAATTCGAAATTTAGTTAAATTAAAAAATAATATCTTAAGAGTTGAATTTACACCACCTACAATGTATCATGCTGAAAGGTATAAAAACGAAAAATTTCATTATCCAGCTACAAATGATGTTGGAAAAATTGCAATAGCTCCTTATACCAGAAAGCCACAATATCAATTTGGTTGGGATTGGGCGATTCGAATGAATACTATTGGTTTTTTAAAACCAGTTGTTATTCACTCCTATAATGATAATCGAATAATTGGAAAAAACACTACTACCAAAAGCTTTAACGATTCAAGTGTATATTTAGATTTTGAAATATCTATAGCAAAACCTATTGAAGAGCCGATTATTTGGAGAAGTAAATTATTTGGAGATGTTACTATAAATCCAACAAATAGTAATTCAATAAAAAGAACAGATTTGTTAAAACAACCGATATTGTGGTGGCCAAGAGGTCAAGGTGATCCATTTCTATATAAAGATCACTGGATTTTAATTGATGCATCTAACCCAATGAAAGTAATAGATGAAATTGATGTGACTTTTGGAGTTCGAAAATCTGAATTAATTATTGAACCTGACAAATGGGGAACAAGTTATTTTGTAAAAATAAACGATCGTCCAATCTTCTGTAAAGGAGGTGATTATATCCCGCAAGATATTTTCCCTAGTAGAGTAAAAGATACCGATATAAAAAAAATGGTTGAATTAATGTCTGAAAGTAACTTTAATATGGTTAGAGTTTGGGGAGGTGGGTATTATCCTGATGATGTGTTTTATGAATCCTGTGACGAAAAAGGAATTATGGTTTGGCAAGATTTAATGTTTGCATGTGCTATGTATCCAGGAGATTCTTCATTTTTAGAAAATCTAAAGGGTGAATTTGAATACCAAATACCTCGAATTGCATCTCACCCATGTCTTACACTTTTTAATGGAAATAATGAGGTAGATGTAGCTTGGAAAAATTGGGGATTTCAATTAAAATATGGAATATATGGTGATGATGCAAAAAAAGTTGAGAACGATTATGATAATTTATTCAAAAAATTAGCTCCCGAAGTAATTTCAAAATTTACTAATTCACCTTATATCCATACCTCTCCATTAAGTAATTGGGGAAAAGATGAATATTATAATCATGGTACAATGCATTATTGGGGAGTTTGGCATGGGAAAGATCCAATTGAAGATTTCGGAAAAAAGTCAGGGCGATTTAATGCTGAATATGGTTTTCAATCATTCCCGGAATTTTCTACTCTTTCAACTTTTTCAAAAAAAACAGACTGGGATTTAGAATCGAAAGTTATGAAAAATCATCAAAAAAGTTATGTTGGAAATGGGATGATTTTAAAACAAGCAACATACCTATATGGGAAACCAAAAGATTTTAAAGATTTTGTTTATTTATCTCAATTAACTCAAGCAAAAGCAGTTAGTATTGCTGTTTCTTCACATCGTGTAGATAAGCCTCGCTGTATGGGAACTCTTTATTGGCAAATAAACGATTGCTGGCAAGCACCAACTTGGTCAAGTGTTGATTATTTTGGAAATTGGAAAGCTTTACAATATACCATTAAAAAAGATTATGAAGATATTGCTGTTGTTTCCAAAATTGAACAGATTGGTGAAGAAGAGTATTATTTAGTTTCAGATATTGTAGATTCATTTTTATGTAAGTTGAAATATACTATTTATGATTTAAAGGGTGAAATTTTACTCGAAAAATTAAAAGATTACAATAATTTGAATGAAACCTCTCAAAAAATAATTGATTATAATATAGCTGAAGAAATTAAAAATAAAGAGTATGTAGTTCATTTCAAATGGAATGACAATAATGGTGTTTTAAAAGAAAGATGGTTTTCTCATATTTCAAAAGATCATAAAAAAGCAAATCATTGTGATGTAAAATTTAATTTAGAGGATCAAAATAAAGAAAAAAAGACTATTAACTTAAAAGTAGAAAATTCAAAATTCATTCAAGATTTTTGGGTTTCAAGTGATGTTTTAGGAGTTAGTTTATCTGATAATTTTTTAGACTTATTACCTGGTAATCATGTTATTGAAATAAAATATAAAAATGAAGATTTCAATTTGAATCAATTACAGTATTATTGGAGATAAATCATGAACATTTCTTTGTTAAATGAAATATTTAATTTATTATTTATAAATCATTTTTTTTAATTTCTTTATATTAATTAATATATAAAATATCCATTTTAGAAACATTCCTTTGAAGAAAGTAATGAAATAAAACTTTTATGAAAATAATAAGAGTTATTCAATTTGATCAT
>CANCQX010000006.1 GCA_947380375.1 Flavobacteriales bacterium | reverse complement strand
TAAAATAGACCAATAATGACAAAAGAAAATTTCAGAATCGTTTTTATGGGGACTCCAGAATTTGCAGTCACTATCTTAAATGAAATAGTAGTTAATCATTTTAACGTAGTTGGAGTTATTACCGCACCCGACAAACCAGCGGGTCGTGGACAAAAAATATCTGAAAGTGATGTGAAAAAATATGCCTTAGAAAAGGAATTAAATATTTTACAACCGACAAATTTAAAAGATGAAAATTTCATTCAAGAATTAAAAGATTTAAATGCTGATCTTTTTGTAGTTGTTGCATTTAGAATGTTGCCCGAAATTGTTTGGGCAATGCCTCCAAAAGGAACTATTAACCTTCACGCTTCGATTTTACCAAATTATAGAGGAGCAGCTCCGATAAACTGGGCAGTAATTAATGGTGAAAAACAAACAGGAGTAACAACTTTTTTCATTGAAAAAGAAATAGATACAGGTAAAATAATTGAACGTTCATTTGTCGAAATTGGAGATAATGAAACAGTTGGCGAATTACACGACCGATTAATGTTCCTTGGCGCTAAAGTATCGTGTGAAACAATTGATAAAATCAGATTAGGAGACGTTGTAGGTATTCCACAACTTGAATTGACAGAAGGAGAATTAAAAATTGCACCCAAAATATTCAAACCAATGTGTCAAATAGATTGGTCAAAATCAGTTGATGAAGTCCATAATTTTTGCAGAGGTCTTTCTCCCTACCCTACAGCTTGGACTATTTTCAAAAACGAATCTAAAAATGAAGAAAAATCATTTAAAATTTTCAAAACTGAAAAAACAGATATCGAAGTTGATAATTCAAGAAAATTAAAGGTAGTAAAAGATGGAATATTAATTCCTTGTATTGATTATTATTTAAAAGTAATCGAATTACAACCAGAAGGAAAAAGAAGAATGAATTTTAAAGATTTAATAGCAGGAAATCCTGTAGATGAATTAAGTGTCTGATTTTTTAAATTTATTCGAAATATCATTATCTAATTAATTTAAATATATTTACAAGTACACTACTATTAATATCAATACCTTTCTATGAAAAAAATATTCAAACATCTTACATTTTATGTAATAATTGCAATTATTGCAGGGGTTTTATTAGGGCATTATTTCCCTGAAACAGGCGTAAAGATGGAATTAATTAGTAAAACATTTATTACTATCATAAAATGTTTCGTTCCGCCAATCATTTTCTTGACTATTGTTCTGGGTATAAGTTCGATGGGAGATTTAAAAAAGGTGGGGCGTATTGGACTTAAGTCTTTAATTTATTTTGAAATAGTAACCACTCTTGCTTTAGCTATAGGAATTTGGTTTGCCCTAATGTTTAAACCTGGAAGTATTGATATGTCAAAAATTGAAATTCACGATGTTTCAAAATACACAAGTAAAAGTTCGGAAAATTTCTCTTGGCTAAACTTCTTAAAATCCAATTTAACTATTCAAATTTTACTTGTCTCTATTTTCTTAGGTATAAGTCTAAATTACTCGAAAAGAAGAAGTTCAATAGTTGTGAAATTAGAAAAAGCATCCAAATTTGTTTTTAAATTATTAAAATACGTGATGTATTTAGCTCCAGTAGCAGCATTTGCAGGGATTGCATATACAGTTGGAGAATACGGACTTAATACTTTAATCCCTCTTGGTAAGTTAGTTATTACTGTATATTTTACAATGATTGTATTTGTATTAATCGTTTTAGGTCTAATAATGCGTTATTTTAAATTAAATATTTTCAAATTTTTACGATATATAAAAGAAGAAATAATTATTGTTTTAGGTACTTCTTCCTCCGAAACGGCATTACCAAACTTAATGACCAAATTAGAAAAATTAGGTTGTAAAAAATCAGTAGTTGGCCTGGTTGTTCCAACAGGTTATTCTTTCAATTTAGACGGTACAGCGATTTACCTTTCAATGTCCGTCATTTTTCTTGCTCAAATTTACAATGTACCTTTAAGTTTTAATGAAATACTTTTAATCATAAGTATCTTAATGGTTACTTCCAAAGGAGCCGCTGGTGTTACAGGAAGTGGATTTATTGTTTTAGCATCAACATTAGGTTCATTACATAAAATCCCAGTTGAAGGATTAGCATTCTTATTTGGCGTTGATAAATTTTTAAGCGAAGCACGTGCAATTACCAACATTATCGGAAATGGTGTAGCGACTTTAGTAATTGCAAAAAGTGAAAAAGAATTCGATGAAACTACCTATAAAAAAGAAATCGAGAATAAAGAACCAGAATTGATTTAGGTTGAGATTTAGTTTGAGATTGAGATTAAGACTGAGGTTTAGATTAAGGTTGATAAAGAATTTATTCGAAAATTATCTTACGAATACCCAATCATTTTCTGTAGAGCTATTTACATCAAATGAATAACCATCTTGGTTATAAAGTTTTAGTTCCTCTGGATTTGTAAGCTTATTTTGGATAATATATCTTGCCATTGCTCCTCTTTGATGTTTTGCGTACATCATGACAATTTTCAATTGACCGTTCTTAAAATCTTTAAAATGGGGTGTTATAACTCTTGATTTTAAAACTTTTAAATCAACTGCTTTAAAATATTCAGTAGAAGCTAAATTAATAATTACTTCATCTGTTTCCATTTCATTTTTAAGAAATTTTGAAATTTTATCTCCCCAAAAAGTATACAAATTTTTGATCTTAGGAGTAATTTCCCATTTCGTTCCCATTTCAAGTCTGTAAGGATAAATTAAATCCATAGGCTTTAAAATTCCATATAAACCTGAAAGAATTCGTAAATCATTTTGAGCTCTTTCTATTTCTTCTTTTGAAAGTGTTTGGATATCAAAGCCTTTATACACTTCTCCGTTAAAAGCACTTATAGCTGGATATATATTTTCACTTTCAACTAATGGGCTTTCCCAATTTTGAAATCTATTAAAATTTAATTCAGCTAAATCACTTGATAAATGCATCATCCCTCCTATTTTTTTAGAAGACAGTTTTTTCAACTTTGAAGCTAAAGATTCAGTTTCTTTCAAAAATGAAGCAATACTTGTTAGGGAATTATTTTCATTCTTTTTATAAGAAATCGATTTTGCTGGGGAAATAATAATTTTCACTTATTTTCTTTTTTATTTTATTAATTCTACAAAGCCTTTTAAATAAAGTTTTTGTAGAATTAAATACACTTAAATAAATTATACTTATACCAATTTATAGAATCTAGATAGCATTTTTAATACTTTGCTATCATCAATAATACCACCTTTCAATAATTTATTAAACACATCATTTTCATCTAGAGTAGCTTCCGTAATCAAAGTCAAATCATCTTTATCAACATCTTTAAACCCCATATGCCAAGCTGGAAACATTCTTTCTTTGATTTCTCCTTTATTTAAAAGCATAACTTTTGAATGTCTATGATCTTTTTTAATAAGATTAAATAAATTTAATAATTCATTTTCTTCACCTTCTAAAAATTGTAAGAAATAATTTTTAGAATGTACAAGAACACCAGTAACATACTTTCCCGGATTATTTTTCTCGCAAGACTTTAATATTTTTTGAATTTCTTCATCTACACAATTAGGGTTTCTTTCACTAGAATAGATTAAATAATTAAGTTTTTCCATAAAATCATTATCAATAGTTATTTTTACAAATATAATTTTTTAAGTTAATAATCAACTATATTACTTTTTTTTGATTTTTAATATTTTTCACAAGTTTATTTTCAAAAAAAAAGCGGATAAAATATCCGCTTTTGCAATTTTAGATATAATAATCAAATTAATCGATTATCAATAGCTTAATTAATTTAACTCGTTCAATTTTGTAATAAATTCAAGTGCTGAATTTTCAATTTTTGAAGTAATTGGAGCGAAATCTTTTTTAGTTTTTGCTTTATTAATTTCTGATAAAATTGAATCTTGAAATGCTGCAGCTTCTTCAATTAATTTTTCTGAAGCGATAGCTTTAGTTTCGTCAAACATTTGAACAGTGAAACACTCTTCAACTATTTCGATAACCATATTATTTAAGTTTCTTTTTAAAATTCTTTTACTTGACATAATTTACTTTTTAATTGATAATTTATATTTGACAATTGATAAAATAATTGATAATTGACAAATTTTCATTTATCAATTATCAATTTTCAATCTATTTTAAGCTTGCGCTTCTTCTTTTCTTTCTGGTTTTGGCAATAAAACTCGACGAGATAATTTCCATTTTTTAGTTTTAGGATCTTTTCCTACTACTTTAAATCGAACTAAATCACCTTCTTTACAAACACCATCTAATTTATCTAATTTCTCCCAAGAGAATTCAGAAATATGAATTAATCCATCTGTACCAGGTAAAATTTCAACGAAACAACCATAAGCTTGAATTGATTTTATTTTACCTTCGTATTCAGCACCTTCTTCCACAACTGGAGGGAAAGCGATTTGTTTGATGCGATCCAATGCAGCTTTCATACTTGGTCCGTCATTTGACATAACAAGAACTTTACCTTCACCAGTTTCCAACTCTTCAATAGAAATTGTAGCACCTGTTTCTTTTTGAATACCTTGAATTATTTTTCCTCCAGGTCCGATAATTGCACCAATCATTTCATTTGGCACAACCAACATTTCAATACGAGGAGTTTGTGGTTTCAATTCAGCTCTCGGTTCAGCAATAGTTTCAATAATTTTATCTAAAATATGTAATCTACCTGCACGAGCTTGGTTCAATGCTTGAGTTAATACTTCATAAGACAAACCATCTACTTTGATATCCATTTGACAAGCCGTAATTCCTTTTGCTGTACCTGTTACTTTGAAATCCATATCACCTAAATGATCTTCATCTCCTAAAATATCAGATAATACACAGAATGCACCTGTTTCATCTGCAACTAATCCCATTGCAATTCCAGATACTGGAGCTTTTATTTGAATACCACCATCCATTAAAGCTAATGTTCCAGCACAAACGGTAGCCATTGAAGACGAACCATTTGATTCTAAAATATCAGAAACGATACGAACTGTATAAGGATTATTATCAGGTAACATTTGTCTCAACGCTCTTAACGCCAAATTCCCATGACCAACTTCTCTTCTTGAAGTTCCTCTTAATGGACGAGCTTCACCTGTAGAAAATGGGGGGAAATTATAATGTAACATAAATTTTTCAGTACCTCTAAAAGTTGCACCGTCCAATAATTGTTCATCTTGTTTACCACCTAAAGTTAAAGTAGTCAATGATTGTGTTTCTCCTCTTGTAAATACAGCAGATCCGTGAACCATTGGTAAATAATCAACTTCAGCCCAAATTGGACGAATTTGATCAAATGCTCGTCCGTCTAAACGAATTTTCTCGTGTAACATTACGTGACGAACTGCCTTTTTCTTAGCTGCACTAAAATAATCAGAAATTAATCCACCTTTTTCTTTTAATTCTTCAGCTGAAAAAGTTGCTTTTAATTCTGTTTTAACAGCTTCAAATAATTCTGTTCTAGTAACTTTTGAAGCCAATCCTTGACGAGCAACTGCTTTACATTTCTCCATAGAGAATTCAGTAACCAATGCACGTAATTCTTCATCGTGAATTTCATGAGAATAAACACGTTTTGGAGAAGAAGTTGGAATTTGAGCAGCAAAATCAATTTGGAATTGACATTGTTCTTTAATTGCTTCGTGTGCTAATTTAATTGCTTCAACCATTTCAGCTTCAGAAATTTCTTTCATCTCACCTTCAAGCATGTTCACATCTTTAGCAGTACCAGCAATAACAACATCCATATCAGATGATTTCATTTCTTCCATTGTAGGATTTAAAATGAATTTACCATCTACACGACCAACACGTACTTCAGACATTGGTCCGTTAAAAGGAATATCTGAAACGGCAATTGCAGCTGAAGCAGCAAAACCTGTTAATACATCTGGATTATTAATTCCATCATAAGATAATAACTGGATCATCACTTGAACTTCTGCGTGATAATCATCAGGAAACAATGGACGTAATGCTCTATCTACTAAACGCATAACTAAAACTTCACCATCTGAAGGGCGAGCTTCACGACGAAGAAAACCTCCTGGGATTTTACCAGCTGCAGAAAAACGCTCTCTATAATCAACTGTTAATGGAAGAAAATCTACTCCTTCTTTTGCATCTTGTGATGAAACTACAGTTGCCAATAACATGGTATCACCCATTCTTACTACAACAGCACCATCTGCTTGTTTTGCCAATTTCCCTGTTTCGACAGAAATCTCTTTCCCTCCCGTAACAATCGATTGTTTAATTCCTAATTTCATATTTTCTCTGTTTCAAATGTATGACCTGAATGGTCGGTTAAAAATATAAGAAGGGCAACCGAAAATTATCGACTGCCCCTCAATTTCAATATTACAAAATATTAACGACGTAAACCAAGTTCCTTAACAATTGCACGGTATCTTGAGATATCGTTTTTCTTTAAATAATCAAGGAAACTTCTACGCTTACCAACTAATAATTGAAGTGAACGTTGAGTAACGAAATCTTTACGATTTTTTTTCAAATGCTCAGTTAAATTACTAATTCTAAAAGTAAACAAAGCAATTTGAGCTTCTGTAGAACCTGTGTTTGTTTCTGATCCTCCGTGTTTAACGAAGATTTCTTTTTTAATTTCTGTATTAATATACATGCCAATATTATTTAATGATCATTATGTATGTCGACTATTCGACGCTGCAAAGATATGAATTTATTATGAAATACAATAAATTAACATCTAAATAATTTCAGTGATAGTCCAATTGTTTTTTTCAATTCCGTTCTATCTACGATATAATCTAAAAAACCATGTTCCAGAACAAATTCTGACGTTTGGAATCCATCTGGTAAATCTCTTCCAATTGTTTCACGAACAACACGAGGTCCTGCAAAAGCAATTAAAGCATTTGGTTCAGCAATATTAATATCTCCCAACATTGCAAAAGATGCTGTTACACCACCAGTTGTAGGATCAGTTAAAAATGAAATATATGGTAATTTAGCTTCAGCCAATTGACCTAATTTACCTGAAACTTTTGCCATTTGCATTAAAGAAAAACCTGCCTCCATCATTCTTGCTCCACCAGATTTAGAAATAATCATAAATGGTGCCTTTTCCTTAATAGCTACATCAATTGCACGTGCAATTTTTTCACCCATTACAGATCCTAAAGAACCTCCAATAAATGAAAAATCCATGGCTGCTACTACAAACTTCTCACCATCTAAATTTCCAATAGCTGTTCTTATTGCATCTGTAAGTCCAGTAGCTTTTTGAGTTGCTTTAACTCTTTCAACGTATTTTTTTGTATCCTCGAATTCCAAGGGATCTCCAGATGTTAAATCTTTGTCTAATTCCTTGTATTCTGCACCATCAAAAAGAATTCTAAAATAATTTTCTGAACCTATTCTCTCATGGTGAGAACAACGATTACATACATAACTATTTTTAGATAAATCTTCAATTGTAAATAACGTTTTACAATTAGAACATTTTTGCCAAAGTCCTTCAGGAGTTTCTTTCTTATCTTTAGTAGAAGTTGTTATCCCTTCTTTTTTTCTATTAAACCAACTCATATTTTTATAAATTGAAGATTAAAGATTGCAGATTGAAGATTAAAATTATCCTTTATTAAAAGAATTCAATTTATAATTTTTCAATTTGAAACCTGAAATTCTATAGTGTGTTAATATTGTTTAAGTCGCTGAATGCTTTTTCTAATCTTTTTACGAATGTTAATTCTCCCTCACGCATCCATTTTCTAGGGTCGTAGTATTTTTTATTTGGAATATCATCTCCTTCAGGATTTCCAATTTGAGTTTTTAAATAATCAACATTCTTAACAACGTAATCCCTCACACCTTCTGTAAAAGCAAATTGAAGATCTGTATCAAGATTCATTTTAATAACCCCATATTGAATTGCTTCTCTAATTTCTTCTAATGTAGAACCAGATCCACCATGAAAAACAAAATCAACTGGATTGTTTCCTGTATTGAATTTTTGTTGAACAAAACTTTGAGAATTTTTAAGAATTTTAGGCGTCAACTTAACATTTCCAGGTTTATAAACTCCATGAACATTCCCAAAAGCAGCAGCAATCGTGAATTTATTGCTCACTTTCATCAATTCCTCATAAGCATAAGCTACTTCATCAGGCTGAGTATATAACTTAGAACTATCTATATCTGTATTATCAACACCATCTTCTTCACCTCCAGTAATACCTAATTCAATTTCTAAAGTCATACCAATTTTACTCATTCTCTCTAAATATTTTTTAGAAAGCGCTATGTTTTCCTCAATTGGTTCTTCAGAAAGATCAATCATATGAGAACTATAAAGCGGTTTACCAGTTTGCTTGAAAAATTCTTCACCTGCATCCAATAAACCATCAATCCAAGGCAATAAATTTTTAGCACAATGATCAGTGTGAAGAATAACAGCTACCCCATACAATTCTGCTAAAGTATGAACATGCTTCGCACCCGCTATTGCACCTGCTATTGCAGCTCTTTCATTTTCATTAGAAAGTGCTTTTCCAGCATTAAATAAACATCCTCCATTTGAGAATTGAATAATAACAGGTGAATTTACTTTTGCTGCAGTTTCTAATACTGCATTAACCGCACTTGAGCAAGTTACGTTAATTGCAGGTAAAGCAAATCCTTTTTCTTTTGCGTATCTGAATATTTCCTGAACCGTATCACCAGTAGCAACCCCTGGTTTTATTGAGTGAGACATAATATATGTAATTTATTTAGTGTGTAAAAATAGTAATTATATTTTTAAAACGTAATTTTCTATTTTTTAAAAAATTGGAAGAAAATTCAATTTTTATTATTACTTCAGAAATTTCTCTCTTAATTTAAATAGCATTAATTTAGTTATTCAACTACTTTTTATCTTCGATCCAAGAAATAATAGAAGGATCATTCGGAAGCGTCGTTGGAGGAATAACCTTTTCCAAAACTCCTTCTTCGTTCAATAAATATTTTTGAAAATTCCATTTAACAGAACTATCCAATAATCCATTCTTCGATTTTTGAGTTAAAAACTGATAGACCTCACACTTTTTTTTACCCTTCACAACTACTTTATCCATAATGGGAAAAGTGACACCATAATTCTTTTTACAAAAAAGTAAAATTTCATCATTTGTTCCTGGTTCTTGACTCATAAAATCATTTGAAGGAAAACCAATAATAACAAAATTTTGATCTTTATACTTTTTATACACAGCCTCTAATTGTTCATATTGAGGAGTTAAACCACATTTTGACGCTGTATTTACAACCATTATTTTCTTTCCTTTTAAGAAAGAAAAATCAAAATCATTCCCCTCAATATCTTTTACCTTAAATTGATGAATAGAATTCATAGTTTGTTCAGAAAAAATAAAAGCAAATGTAACTATTGCTAATAAGCCTACTACTAGTTTTTTCATATTTTTTTGTTATAATTTAATAATAACAAATATACTTTGTAAAAAATATAAAACTCTTCATTTTGGAACATTTTTTGACTTTTTACGAATACATCCTATTACAATGAAGAAACTATTTTTAACATTAATCTTGCTAAATGTGTTTTCAACTTATTCTCAAGTTGATTTAAAAGGTACTTGGCAAGGAGTAATCATCAAAGATGGTCAAAAAACGGAACAAGGTAATATTCTATTTTTAAACCTTACCCTTTCAGGAAAAACTGTTGAAGGTAAATCACGTGAGGAATATTATTCAACTGATTTTTATGCTGTTAAAAAAATAAAAGGTGAGTTTTCTGAAAACCTACTTAAATTTAAACAAATGATGATTGAAAAAAAGAAATCAAATAGTAAAACTACCTGGTGTCTTTTTGAAGCCAATTTAAAATACAACGATAGTACTGGATATTTAGAAGGTCGTTATCAAAGTACTGATTGCAGACAAAATTCAGGGAAAATAATACTTTATCGTTCAACTGCACTATTTTCAAATGATGAGAAAACCATTTTAAACCAAAGTTGGATTGAAGTATTTAAAAATGATTTAAAAATAGGTTTAAATGCCCCAGAAATTAGAATGAAAGAAAGAAGTGAATTTGTATTTGAACCTATTTATTTCGATGTAGATGAAGCAATAATAAAACAAGAATACGAAACTTTTCTTCTAAAAATGATTCGAATTGTAAATGGTCATTCTGATTTAAGGGTTCAAATTACAGGACATACAGATTCCGACGGGTCAGATCTTTATAATGAAGACCTTTCTAGAAGAAGATCACAAGCAATTATTGACTTTTTCGTTGCTCATGGAATTAAAGTTGATAAATTAAATATTGAATTTAAAGGAGAAAAAAATCCAATTGATTCAAACAAAACACCTGAAGGAAAAAAACATAATCGTAGAGTTGATTTTGAATTTATTTATAAATAAACTAAATCTATTTTTAAATAGAAATTGTCCTATTTTATATATATGTTCATTTTTCAGTAAAAAAGTTTACTATATTTGAAAGGGATTCATTCATTCAGATTTTATTTATTTTTTATCATTATATGATTACTGCAACAAAACCATTCTCTCCTCCATTAGAAATGTTTCAGGACAAGGTTTCTGAAATATTTAAAAATAAATGGTTTACGAATCATGGTCCGATGGTTACAAAACTTGAACAAAATTTAAAAAAATATTTCAATGTCCCTTATTTAGTTTTAGTTTCTAATGGTACAATTGCATTACAAATTGCAATTAAAGCACTTGAATTAAAAGGCGAAATTATTACAACTCCTTATTCATATGTAGCAACTACTTCAACCATTATTTGGGAAAATTGTATTCCTAGATTTGCAGATATTGATCCAATAACATTAAATATTGATCCTTTAAAAATAAAAGAACAAATAACAAGTAACACAAAAGCAATTTTAGCAACAAATGTGTATGGTTACCCATGTGATTTTGACGAAATAAAAGCAATTTCAAATGAATATGGTATTCCTGTAATTTATGACAATGCTCACGGCTTTTCCACTAAATTTAAAAATTCAGATATATTAAATTTTGGTGATATTTCAACCATAAGTTTTCATGCTACGAAGTTATTTCATTCAGTTGAAGGCGGTGCTATTGTTTGTCAAGATGAAAAAACATACAAAAAATTATTGCTTTTAAGAAATTTTGGACATACTTCACCAAATACTTTTGATGGTGTTGGTATAAATGGTAAAATGAATGAATTATGCGCAGCAATGGGATTGGTAAATTTAAATTTTGCCGAAGAAATTTGTAAAAAAAGAAAGTCACAATGGCTATTTTATAAAGATAAATTGTCTGATTATCCTATTAATAGTATGAATTATAATCTAACTGAAATTGATTTTAATTATGCATATTTTCCTATAATATTTGAATCTGAAACAAAATTATTGAATGTAATTAAACATTTAGAAAAAAACAACATTTCTGTTAGACGTTATTTTAACCCTTCCTTGAATACATTAAACTACATACCTATAAAAGATGAATGCCCAATTTCTGAGGACATTTCAAAAAGAGTTCTTTGTCTTCCTCTTTATCACGATTTAACAGTAGAAGAGCAAAATTTAATTTTAACTAAAATTAAAGAGATATGTTAATTATTGGCGCTAGTGGATTCTCTCTTGAATCTTTAGAAGTATATATTTCGAATAACAATTTATTGGATGAAATTACTTTTTTTGACAATGTTTCTCAAGTAATAAATCCAATAATAGAAAAAAGATTTCCCGTAATTCGTTCTTTTGAAGAAGTAAAATCCTTAACTAAAAATTTTGATTTCATTTTAGGAATTGGATCACCATCATCAAGAGAAAAAATGTATAATATCTTCACTGAATTAGGAGGAGTACCTTTTAATTTAATCTCTAAAAACGCTAGTATAGGGGCGATAAACAATACGATAAAAAAAGGTGTTAACATTATGACCGGAAGCATAATAACTTCTAATTGTCAAATAGGTAATGGAGTTTTAATAAATCTAAACGCAACAATTGGTCACGACTCCATAATTCATGATTTTGTTGAGATTTGTCCGGGAGCAAATATTTCAGGTAATTGTGAAATTGGTAAATCTGCATTCATTGGTACTAGTGCAATTCTTCTTCCTTCTATAAAAATAGGAGAAGGTGCTATTATCGCAGCAGGATCAGTAGTTATTAAAGATGTTCCTCCTTATACTATGTATGCAGGAAATCCTGCTACTTTAAAAAAAAGATTAAAATAAGATGATTACTTTACATATTTTCTTTGATAAAGGTGGTTTTTTTAGTTCAAAAACTATTGAATTCATAGAAAAAATTGAACCTAAAACACATTTTTATTATTTTGAAAATAGATTAAAACAAGATATTAACGTAAATATTCTAAAAACAAAAAATGAAGTTTTTCAATTAGTAAATAATGGGACTATTAATAAAATTGTCTTTCATAGTTTGCATGTTTTTCAATTTTCATTTTTAGATAAATTAAAAAGTAGAAGTGCTTTTGACATTAAAATAGCTTGGGTATTTTGGAGTTTTGAATATTATCAACTTCCTTTTAATTTATCAAAACTATACAGCAAATATTGTTTCAAGTTTAAACTTCGAAAACTTGCTTCTCTCCTATTCGAAAATACATTACATTTAATTAAAGGAAAAATAAAATCACCTTTTTTGATAAGTTCAAAAAAATATTTTGAAACGATTAAAAAAGTTGATCAATTTTATAGTTTTGTTGAAGATGATTATTTTGAGATATATAAAAAGTCAACTACTACAGAATATAATTTTTTATCCTATTTAAATTTAAATGACTTAACAAATTCTATCTCATTAAATTACACTAATAAAACAATAATGGTTGGGCATAGTGGCTCTCCTTTATTAAACCATTATGAAGTTTTAAATTCTATTAAAAAATTTAATCTTAAAGAAAAAATAATTATTCCGCTGAGTAACGGCAATAAAAAATACATTAAAAAATTAAAAGAAAATATTATAAATAATTTTACTTTTGAAGTGGATTTTCTTGAAAAACGATTACCAATTGAAGAATATTATTCACTCTTATCTTCAGTTTCAATTTTTTTTCTAAATAGTTATTGCCAACAAGGATTGGGGAATATAGTTTTCTTTTTATTAAATGGTACAACACTTTATCTATCTGAAAAATCAACTACTTATAATTTTTTAAAAAGAAAAGGGTTTATTTTATTTTCAATTGAATCTCTAAATAATATAAAAGAAATTAAAGTATTATCGGGAGATGAAAAATCTTTAAACAAATTTAAAATAAAAGAAATGATGTCTCCCGATTCAGTAGAAAATTATTGGCGAAAATTAATTTCAAACTAAGACTGAAAACTAACTCTTTTGATATTACAATTTTTATGATAAATATTTTTATTAAAAAAAATCAGAATTATTCTAATCCTTTGGAATATATACTCTCAGTTTTATCTAAAAATAAATTATTAAAAATAAATTTTATAGATCAAAAAAATAATGCTCATTTAATCTTTGACCATACTGATTATCAAACAATTGCTATAAACACTGAATTTTATGATGAATTAATTAATAAAAGTAAATTCAGTCATGAAGTATATTTTAAAAAATCACCCTATATTTTATTACCTAATAGTAATATCCCCGATTTGCTTGCAACAGCATTTTATATGATAAATTCTTTTCAAGAATATAATTGTAAAAATGAACTTCTTGATAAATATGGACGATTTCAATTCGAAAATTCTTATCAAAATAAATTTGGTTGCATTGACCAAAATTTAGTGCAAAAATGTTTCGATGATTTTATAAATCAAAATTTAACATCATTAAATCTAAACTACAATAAAAGACCAACCAAAATTTTCATCTCTCATGACATTGATCTAATACACGGATCTTTTCTACAAGATGGATTATGGGCATTAAAACGAGGAAGATTTGACATTATTTTGAAATTAATTGTAAATGAAATAATTCAAAATCCAAATTGGAAAAACATTGATAAAATTTCTAAACTTCATTCTCTTCATGATTTAAAAAGTACTTTTTTTTGGATTGCTACAAAGAAAATTTCAGACAATAAAGTGAAAAATGCAGATTATTCAGTTAAAGAAATATCAAAATTAATTAGATATTCAGAAAGTAATGGTTTGCATAAAAGTACTTACCACACATCAATAGCTAAAGAATTAGAAGATTTACCTTTTGATACAAATTTAAATCGATACCATTTTTTAAAATTCAATCTACCAAACGCTTATGAGAGTATAGAATCTTCCTCACTAAATTTTGATGCAAGTCTTGGTTTTGCAGAAAGATATGGATTTAGAAATAATTATGGTTTACCTTTCAAGCCTTATGATCTTAAGTCAAAAAAAACATTTAATTTTGTTGAAGTTCCTTTAAACATTATGGATGTAACACTTCATAAATACATGAAAATCCCGTTAAATGAAACTTCTAATCGAATAATTGATTTTATTGAAAAAAACAGAACAAATTCAATTCTTTCAATACTATGGCATAATCCTTATTTTACTGATTACAAACATTCTGGATATCTTCAAGAATATAAAAAAATTCTTCTTTATTTGAACGAAACAGGAATAGAATCAATTACCCCAAATGAAATAATAAAAGAATTTGCATATGACTAATCAAAATATAGAAATTTCTCTTCTAAAAGAATCAGAAATTGAAGAAGTTAAAAATTTCTTTAATTTCATTACAAATGGCTATAGAGACAAAGAGAAATTTAATTGGGAATTTAAGGATGCTCCTGCTGGAAAAGCAATTTATGTTATAGCAAAAGACGTAATTACGCAAAAAATAATTGGAACTCAATGTGCTATTCCTATTGAATTAATTACGGATTCAGGTAATACAATACTTTCTGCAAAATCCGAAGATTCGATTGTTCATCCTGACTATAGAGGTATGAATATTTTTGAAAAAATGTATCAATATCTTTTTATTAAATGTATAGAACAAGATATTAAATATTTGTGGGGATTTACTTCTGCTAAAAAACCTTTTTTAAAATTAGGATTTGAAATACCATTTGATCAAAGTCAATCATTAATGGTTCTAAATATAATTTCTTCCTATAATTATCTTTCAAAATTAAACTCTAAGAATAATTTCTTGTCATTATCTAAGATTTTATCGCTTTGTATAATTTCTAAAATAAATACTTCTAAAAATATTTTTATTTCAACTTCAGAAATAGATAATGATTTTTCATTTCAAGAGGTAAAAAGTCCTTTAAATATAGACACCCCTTTTATTCAACAAAATAATAAAGGATTCATGATAAAACAGGATTTTCCTTTTTTTAATTGGAGAATTGAAAAAAACCCATATCATGAAGAAATTTTCAATATTAATTTCTTTCAGGATGAATTATTAGTAGCAAACTTGTTATTTAATCATCATTTAAATGGTGTTTGGTACTTGATTAGTGATACTTATTCGAATAAAATTTCTGAAATTCAAAAAATTAAGCTTCATAAGAAAGCAATTAAACTTTTAATAAAAAAACATAAAACGAATTTAAAACTTATTAGAACTTGGGACTTTTCTCACAATGATTATGCAAAAAAAGAATTGGAGAACAGAGCTAAATTAGGTTATTTTCATTTAGATAGAGGTATTTCATTTGTTTGGAAAAGCCTTAATGAAAACAGTGAATTGGATGTTATGAATTTTAATCTATCACGAATCGCTACTCAAGGGGTTATTTAAGAATTTAAAAAATTACACTAGTCCTAGTTAAGATAAAGATATTAAGAAAAATAACTAAATATAAAATACCTGCAAAGATGTCTTTACAGGTATTTATAATTTTATACGTTTTAATTTTTAATTAACAACTTTATATCCTTCCACCCCATAAATACAATCATAAAGAGTATTATTCCAGATCCTAAAATTGCATAATTATTTGATTGATGAAACTTAGGTATGTCAAATTTAAACTCAATTTTATGGATACCTTTTTCAACTTCTAAACCTCTCAATAAATAATCAACTTTTCTAATTTCAACTTCTTTTCCATCTACAAATGCTTTCCATCCATCTTTATAATATATTTCAGAAAAAATTATTAATTGTTTAGTTTTAACATCTGCAGTATATTTTAATTTATTTGGAGCATAAGATGTCATTTTCACAGATCCTTCACCTGAATATTTTAGACTAGTTAATTTTTCAGCTTCAGATTTTAACATTACTGCTTCCATAGAAGGATTAAACTCACTAATAATCTCAATAGAAGCCAATTGATTAAATGAATTAGCAGTATCCATCATTTGAGTTTGGGCTGGAATTAAATTTGTCTTACCTGTTGCATCCATTACAAATAATGCTGTCATTCCTTTTGACAAACCATTTGGTAAAGAAACATTTAATGAATCAGATCCATTTAAAACATATTGAATTTTTTCATTCCCAAATAGAGCTATATTTTTAGTTTTTAAACCATTTACAAAAAGTTGCCCTTTTCCAATATTAGAGACTTTAAACTTACTCCCTAAAGCAAGAATCTCATCATTAGGTGAAGCCACTTTTTTAACTGCTTTAACCAACCATGCATTTCCTAAGGCAGTTAGATTCTGTTTAAGCTGACCTTCCTGAATAAAATATTTTACATTCATCATATCATAAACCTTATTATTAGATCGAGATAAATGAAAATCATATAAGTTTTGAATATTTCTCAATTTCGCACCATGATAACCGCCAAGAGATTTATGAAAATAAGATGTTCTAGCACTTCCAAATCCCCCACTAAAATCAAAAACTCTATAATTGGTAGCATAATTTAAAGCAGAAAAACGATATGAATTAACAACTCTCATTTTATCATCACCTGTATATTCAAGTTCATTCGCTTTAGAAACACCTTCCTTTTCACCCTTTAATACAGCTTCATTTACTGCTTTATTGCTAGAAGTCTCAATTTGCATAATTTGATCATCTGCTTGTTCAGTGCTTATTGGATACAAAATTTTTGATTTCTCTGTCCAATATTTATAATCACCATTATCTAAAGTTTCGCTACTTAAATAATTTTGATCAACTGGAATTAATTCAATCATTACTAATAATGCTAAACCTAAATAGACAATTGTAGTTGAAGTTAGAGTGTAAAATAAAAGTGCAATAAGCCCAAAAGAAAAAAGTAAGATTAAAATACTTCTATTTAAGCTTGAATTAAAAATCTCTTTTCTAACAACTTTAATTGATTCAAATCCTAAATTAACACTCTCCATTTGACTATCAACAAACTGAGCTACTTGTTCTTTATTAGTTACATCTAATTTATATTGAGACGCTAAAACTGCAGGATCCATACCACTAATTTGAGATTCGATACCTGAACGATAACGATCCAATTGATCCCTATCTGAAGCAGAAGTATAATTATCACCAATACCGAACATTTTTAAACCAATTAATAGAATAAATAATGAACCTGAAACAATTAAAAAAGGTTTTTTATTCTCTTTGATTGTTTCTCTTTCTTTAAATAACTGATCTAAAAACAAAACAGCGATTAATGGTAAACAAAATTCTACAATAACTAAAATGATGGTTACAGTTCTAAATTTATTATATCCTGGGACATAATCAATGAAAAAATTAGTTAACCCCATAAAGTTTTTACCCCATGAAAGTATTAAGCATAATATAGAAACACCTAATAAAACCCATTTAGATTTATCTTTTAAATAAACCATTCCTAATAAACTTAAGAAAAATACAATTATTCCAATAAAAACTGGACCAGAAGTCATAGGTTGATCTCCCCAATAAACAGCCATATTTTGAGCTGCTTTTACTTCTTCGCTTGATAAATCTGTTTTATCAGTTATATCAACGAAAGGACTATCACCCAACGCAACAGTAGAAGAACCTTTAACATAAGGAGAAATTAACGTAAAAGATTCCCCAATTCCATAACTCCAATTTGTAATATAGTCTTTATCTAAACCTGTTGATTGCACCGTAGATTTTGTTCCGTTTGGATTAATTGTAACATCATTTGCACCTCGAATCGTATGTTTTGCATAATCATTTGTAATAGAAATATTTCCATAATTAATTATAAAAGCCAATAAGTATGCACCAATTAAACATGAAGAAGTTATGAAAAACTGTTTAAAATGTTTTGATTTTACCGCTATTATTAACTCGTAAATACCTAATCCTACTAATAAAATTGCCATATAGTAAGTTACCTGTAAATGATTTGAGGCTAATTGGTAGGACATAAACAAAGCGGACAATATAGCTCCCCATTTCCAATTCCTCTTGTAAGCCATCAAAAAAGCTCCAATTGTAGGAGCCATTAAAGCAATAGATATTGCTTTAGAATTATGTCCAGCTTGTAAAATAATTATTTCATAAGAAGAAAAAGCAACTGCAATAGCACCAATTACTCCAACTATTGGGTTTAAACGTAAACAAAGTGACAATAAATAAAACCCTAATAAATGTAAAAATACAATTGCACCAGGTCCACCTAGTAATTGAACAAATCCAATAGTTGTTCTTTGGAAAAAATTTCC
This sequence comes from Flavobacteriales bacterium, assembly GCA_947380375.1. GTDB lineage: Bacteria > Bacteroidota > Bacteroidia > Flavobacteriales_D > Crocinitomicaceae > CAIUKX01. The sequence goes on along the minus strand of CANCQX010000006.1, from coordinate 27,644 downwards.
TGAATAAAATACAGATATTTGAGTTGTTGGCATACCTCCAAACATTGAATTTGTCCACAACGGTTCCTCGCCTGTTTTTTCTCTATGCATTTGAGTTTCATGAAACATCCCTGTATATTGTTCAAAATCATGCTGTTTTAATCCAAAACCATCAAATTGAGGAGAGAAATATGCGAATGTTATAACAATAAAAAATGCAATAATTACAAAATGAATCCAATTTTTTGAAAAGAAATTTTTCATACTTTAGTTTTAAATATACTTTTAAAAATCAATTAGTCTTTGAAATTACAAATTTTGACTTAGAACACTATTAAAATAAAATTAAGAAATTTCTTCAAAATCAATATCTTCAATAGTAGTATTTGATTTATTTTTAGGAGATACTGAATTGGTAGTGTTTTCAGAAAGAATAGATGTTCTTCCAAATGTTTCTTTTTTTCTTTTTAATTCTTTCTCAAATGTGTCTTGATCGGCTTTTAATCGTCTATCCTCCTCTAAGTTTCGCTTAGCAACCATAAACTGACCGAAAAAACGTAAAAGTACAAATGCTCCAAGAATCATTAAGATTGTCTTGAAAATTCCTGAAACACTTGCTTCTACTATCATTGAATTATTTTGATAAATATAAATTACGCTCAGAGTAAATTTTTACAAAATAAGGATCTTTCAAATTTTTAATAAATCGGATACCTTCACCTGTAGACTTCATTTCTGGACCTAGTTCTTTTTTTACATCAGGAAATTTTTCATATGAAAAAACAGGAATTTTAATTGCATAACCTTCTTTACGAGGATTAAAATTGAAATCTTTTACCTTATTAGCTCCTAACATTATTTTAGTTGCATAATTTACATAAGGTTCATTATATGCTTTTGCAATAAAAGGAACTGTACGAGAAGCTCTAGGATTTGCTTCTATTACGTATACTTTATCATCCTTAATTGCGAACTGAATATTCATTAAACCTACTGTTTTTAATTCAACAGCAATTTTCTTAGTAATATCTTCTATCTGTTGAATTACAAAATCCCCTAAATTATAAGGAGGTAAAACAGCAAATGAATCTCCTGAATGAATTCCTGCTGGCTCAATATGTTGCATAATTCCTATTATATATACCTCTTCTCCATCGCAAATAGCATCAGCTTCTGCTTCAATTGCGCCGCCAATAAAATGATCTAAAAGAATTTGATTCGCTCCCATTTCATTGATAATATCAACAACATGGTGCTCTAATTCTTCTTTATTTATAACAATTTTCATTTTTTGTCCACCCAATACATAGGAAGGTCGAACTAATAATGGAAACCCTAATTCATCTGATAATTCTAATGCTTGTTCTGCGCTTTCAACAATCCCGTATTTAGGAAAAGGAATATTATTTTTCTCTAATACTTTGGAAAATCTCCCTCTATCTTCAGCCAAATCTAATGCTTCAAAACTAGTTCCGATGATTTTAATTCCATGACGTTCAAGCTTTTCAGCCATTTTCAAAGCTGTTTGTCCACCTAATTGAACTATAACTCCTTCTGGATTTTCATGTTTTATAATATCGTAAACATGTTCCCAAAAAACGGGTTCAAAATATAATTTATCAGCCGTATCAAAATCCGTAGAAACAGTTTCAGGATTGCAATTTATCATTATTGTTTCGTAACCACATTCTTTAGCAGCTAAAACACCATGAACACAACTATAATCAAATTCTATACCTTGACCAATTCTATTTGGACCAGAACCGAGGATTACAACTTTCTTTTTATCAGAACTTACACTTTCATTTTCGTATTCAAAAGTAGAATAGTAATAAGGAGTTTTAGCTTCAAATTCAGCAGCGCAAGTATCAACTAATTTGTAAACTCTTCTAATGTTAAATTCCTCTCTTTTTTTATGGACTTCCGATTCTAAACAACGAAGTAAATGTGCAATTTGTCTATCGGCATAACCTTTTTGCTTCGCTTCATAAACCAATTCTTTAGGAATAGATTCTAAATGGAATTTTTCAATTTTACGCTCAAGTTTAATTAAATCTTCAATTTGTTTTAAGAACCAAATATCAATTTTTGTTTTTTCAACAATTTTCTTGAATGGAATTCCCAATTTAATTGCGTCATAAATATGGAACAAACGATTCCAACTAGCAAACTCTAAACTATGTAAAATTTCATCTTGATTCGTTAATTCTTTTCCATCAGCACCTAAACCATTTCTATTGATTTCTAATGACTGACAAGCTTTTTGAAGCGCTTCTTGAAAAGATCTTCCAATACCCATAACCTCACCAACTGACTTCATTTGAAGTCCAAGTTTACGATCTGTTCCAGGGAATTTATTGAAATTCCAACGTGGTATTTTTACAATTACATAATCCAAAGTCGGCTCAAATAAAGCAGATGTTGTTTTTGTAATTTGATTGTCTAGTTCATTTAAATGATAACCGATAGCTAATTTTGATGCAATTTTAGCAATAGGGTAACCTGTTGCTTTTGAAGCTAATGCAGAAGAACGAGAAACACGTGGGTTAATTTCAATTGCAATAATATCTTCTTTTTCATCAGGAGAAACTGCAAATTGAACATTACAACCTCCTGCAAAATTACCTATTGAACGCATCATATGAATAGCCATATCACGCATGCGTTGGTAAGTATGATCGGATAAAGTCATTGCTGGAGCAACTGTAATTGAATCACCAGTATGAATTCCCATTGGATCAAAATTCTCAATTGAACAGATAATAACTACGTTATCATTTGAATCACGTAATAATTCTAATTCAAATTCTTTCCATCCTAATAAAGCCTTATCAATCATTACCTCATGAATAGGTGATAATTGTAAACCTCGATCTAATAAATCATCAAAATCTTTTGGATCATGAACTATCGAAGCTCCTGCTCCACCCAAAGTGAATGATGCTCTAATACATAATGGAAAACCAAATTCTTGTGCAATTTCTTTACCTTCTAAAAAAGATTTAGCTGTTTTTTGAGGTGCCATTGGAATTCCAATTTTCAACATCAATTCTCTAAATTCTTCTCTATTTTCTGTAATTTCAATTGCTTTGATATCAACACCGATAATTTCAACTCCGTATTCTTCCCAAATACCCATTTCATCACATTGAATACATAAATTTAAAGCTGTTTGCCCACCCATTGTTGGAAGAACAGCATCAATTTTATGTTGCTTCAATATTTCAATAATACTTTCAGGCTCTAAAGGTTGTAAATAAATATTGTCAGCAATTACAGTATCCGTCATAATTGTTGCCGGATTTGAATTGATAATAGTTACTTCAATTCCTTCTTCACGTAATGATCTTGCTGCTTGAGAGCCAGCGTAATCAAATTCACATGCTTGTCCTATAACGATTGGACCACTACCTATTATTAAAATAGATTTGTAAGAATTGTTTTTTGGCATCTTTTAAAGCGCTTTAATTTTTTTTAGTTTCATGTTCGGAAAAATATTCTCCAAATTCGCGCAAAATTACTAAAAGAGTTTGTTTTTCAACTTAAAATTCACGCTTGTTTTTAACAATTTTCGTAAATATCTATTAAATATTGAATTTCAGACAAGTGTATTAACAAAAAAATAACTCCTTTCAACTAATAAATTTAAATTTTAACAAGAAATAAATTCTTATTTTAGCAAACAATTAAATGTGTTAAATCTAAATATCATGATAAAAGAAGTATATATTGTTGCGGCTGTTAGAACTCCAATGGGCTCTTTTTTAGGTGGTTTATCTTCTGTTTCAGCAACAAGTTTAGGTGCTACAGCGATTAAAGGTGCACTCGAAAAGGGAAATGTAAAAGCTGAATTAATTGATGAAGTTTTTATGGGTAATGTATTACAAGCTGGCAATGGGCAAGCTCCTGCTCGTCAAGCTGCTTTAGGGGCAGGTTTAGGTCAAAATGTTCCTTGTACAACTGTAAATAAAGTATGTGCTTCTGGAATGAAATCGATTATGATTGGTGCTCAATCTATAATTGCTGGTGATAATGAAATAGTTGTTGTAGGTGGAATGGAGAATATGTCTCAAGTTCCTCATTATTTAGAAGGAAGAAATGGAACAAAATTTGGAAATATTAATTTATTAGATGGTATTACCAAAGATGGTTTACTAGATGCTTATAGTAAAGTTCCAATGGGAAATTGTGCCGAACTTTGTGCTAAAGAATATGGTTTTACACGTGAAGATCAAGATAATTTCGCTGTAGCTTCTTATATTAAATCTGCTGAAGCATGGAAGGCTGGAAAATTTACAAATGAAATTGTACCGGTTTCAGTTCCTCAAAGAAAAGGAGATGCGATTTTAATTTCTGAAGATGAAGAATATAAAAATGTATTTTTAGATAAAATCCCTTCTTTAAAACCTGCATTCGATAAAGATGGTACAATTACTGCCGCTAATGCTTCAACTTTAAACGACGGAGCTTCAGCACTTATTTTAGCTTCAAAAGAAGCTGTTGAAAAACACGGCTTGACGCCAATTGCAAAAATCAGAAGTTATGCCGATGCTGCGCAAGCTCCTGAATGGTTTACAACTTCGCCATCTTTAGCGATTCCTAAAGCATTAGCTAAAGCAGGTTTAACAACAGATAATGTTGATTTTTGGGAATTAAATGAAGCTTTCGCTGTAGTTGGTTTGGCTAATACTAAAATTTTAGGTTTAGATCCATCAAAAGTTGATGTAAATGGTGGAGCTGTTTCTTTGGGTCACCCACTTGGGAATTCTGGCTCTAGAGTTGTTGTAACTTTAATCAATGTACTGAAACAAAATAATGGTAAAATTGGCGGTGCTGCAATCTGTAATGGTGGAGGTGGTGCTTCTGCGATTATAATTGAGAATATCTAATCAAGTTATTGAGTATAAAAAAACTAGGCTAACCTATAGTTAGCCTAGTTTTAATTTTAACATTTATTTAGTATTTAATATAACTATATAATCGATTTATTAATTTGTATCTTTTAATATTTCTTCCCCTAGTTCTTCATAATTTATACCATCAAAAGTTCCTGAAGACATCATTAATAAAACTGAATCCTTCCAATTTGTATTTTTTATATAATTTAAAACATCATTAGTTTCAGTCATTACATTAACTTTCCCACCAAAAGCATCTAATACCATCTCTTCTGAAATAGGTTCTAGTTTTTTATGTTTTACGACATCATGGTTGAAATATACAATTGCTTCATCAGCTTTATCCATTGCTCCTTTATAATGCGGTAGGAATTCTTTTTTCAAAGAAGAAAAAGTATGTAACTCCATACAAGCAATTACTTTTCTATTTTTAAATTGCTCTTTTACAGCAGTTGTCGTTGCTTTTAATTTTGAAGGAGAATGGGCAAAATCTTTAAACATTGTAAATGATTTATTTTCAACTACTTTTTGTAATCGTTTCCCCGCTCCAGTAAAAGATGTAATTGCTTGAAAGAAAGTGTGAGGGTTAATTCCCATTGCCTCTCCGACTCTCATTGCTCCCATTAAATTCTGAAGATTATGTCCTCCAAAAATTTGCAAGTCATAATGTTTTTCATCATAAAAGAAACGTGTCCCAAATTCTGTTACTTCATAACTAGGGGTCTTGTATCGAATTGTTTTTAATTTACCTGAATATTTATCACCTAATTTTTTCACTTCAATATCTTCCGTATTGTATATTAAAACACCATCTTTTTCAATTTTCTGACAGAAAATATCGAATTGTTCAATATAATTATCAATTGTTGGAAATACATTAATGTGATCCCATGCTATCCCGCTTAAAATTGCGATTGATGGTTTATATAAATGGAATTTTGGCCGTCTGTCAATCGGGGAACTTAAATATTCATCCCCTTCTAGCAGCATTATAGGTGCATCTTCTGTTAGCTTAACCATACAGTCGTAACCATCTAATTGAGCACCAACCATGTAATCAACATTTAATCCTAATTCATTAACTACATGTAAAATCATTGAAGTGATTGTTGTTTTACCATGACTTCCACCTATTACAACTCGAATTTTTTCTTTGCTTTGCTCGTACAAATACTCTGGGTAAGAATAAATAGGAATATTTAATTCTTTTGCTTTTAATAATTCAGGGTTATCTTCCCTTGCATGCATTCCTAAAATCACAGCATTTAAGTCATGAGTAATTAGCTCCGAATTCCAGCCAATAGAATTCGGCAATATACCCTGTTTCTCTAAACGTGTTCGAGATGGTTCAAAAATTTCATCATCAGATCCTGTTACATTTATCCCTTTTCGACTTAAAGCGATTGCTAGATTATGCATGGCACTTCCGCCAATTGCTATGAAATGTACATTCATGATGTTAAATTTTTATCAATTTTGAATTTAAAAATGTTTTTCAAGATTTGGACCTTGAGTCTCTTTTTGCCAAACTCGTTCTGACGAAGGGCTTCCATTTTTTGAATAAGTAATAGTACTTAATGTTTGAGTTCGAACATAAACATCACCTTTTCCACCTACAACAACAATTCTTCGAGTAATTACTGCTTTCATTAAACCATTTTCATCATTTTGAGTAAATGATTCTTGTGAAACTCCTTCAGGATATTCTTTACCGAGTGAATTAGCAACAACTGGTTTATCTATACTTAAATCTTCTTTTTTATCATGAATTGACTGCTGCGCAGATAAATGTTTATCAACTTGTTCATCATTCTGTTTTCCGTTTTCCTCAGTAATCGATGTTGTCATCCCTTTTAAAGTACTATTATGCTCGATTAATTTGTCATTAGATGCATTATTTGATTCGTTAATTTTATCTGTTTTTCCTTTAATGTTATTTTTACTAGCTAAATACTTAACCATTTCATTATTATACTCTTCGTTTGTATTATCAAATAATACTTTATTTGCCTCTTTTAATTTTTCATTAGAATTTTGAAGATTATCTTCATTAATAACATTCTCCTCAGCGTTCTTCTTATTTATGTCAACTATTTTATTAGTTACTATATTAGATTCTTCTGTTTTATGTTCAACACTATTATCAACAGATTTTTGAACATTATTTTTAACTTCATACAAATCAACAGATATATCAGAAGAATTTTTTACATCATTATCATTTTTTTCAGTCATTAGTTTTTCAGAGCTAACTATTTGGCTTTTGACATTTAATATTTCTCGAGTCTCAGTATTAGTTAAATCATCTGATTTCTCAACAGTTTTTTTAACAGACGCTTCTATTCTTTCCTCAGCTAATACTCTAGAATCTTTATTTTCTTTTTGTTTTTCAAAAATAACTTGTTCAACATCAATAATTTCTTGTTTCGAAGTAACATTTTTATCATCGTATTTTTCAGAATTTATATATATTTGATTGGAATATTCAGTATTATATTTTTTTATTAGATCTCCTTTTACCACATATAATAAATTTTTATCATCACTAAATGCTGTGTTATCTTGAATGATCAAATCCATTTTATCTTGAATTTGAAAATGATCATTATTTTCTAGAATATTTGAATTGTCATTAAAATCGCTTTGTTCTTTACTTACTTTTTTATTTAATTCAATAACATCTTGGTGACTAACGTTTTTATCGTCATTCGATTTTTCTATTTCTTGATTAACAAAATTCACATTTTTTGTAGTTTGTAATTGCTCTTGATGTTTTTCATTTCCTAATTCTAAAGCTCTATCATTAACATTACTGATTCCACTCTTTAATTCGCTATTACGAGCGTTTTCTCTTGCAATTTCTGCTTTTTTCAATTCTTCTTTTGCATCAATTATAGATTTTGAATATGGTAAACCTAAAGGCTCTAATTTCTCTATATTAACTTCAGTTTTAGTTTCAACAACTATGGGCTTTGGATTTAAAATCCTATCAATTTCCACAATTTTTTGTTTAGGATATGGGTCTGTATTTCTTATTACCACTGCTCTTTCGTAATATTCTTTTGCTTTTAGATAATTCTTTTCATTAAACTTTTTATCAGCCGCTGACACTAATTTTTTATATTCTGAATCCCCTTGAGTCAAACTTTTCGCTTTTTCTAATCGATCACAATCTGCAATTTGTTGAAGTGCTTTTTTATTATCAGATTCAATTGAAAGAATTTTTTCATAAATTAATTTAGCATCTAAATACTTCTCTTGTTTGAATAAATGATCAGCATCTGAAAATAATTTATCTATATTTTTCTTTATATTATCAGTTTCACTTTTCGCTTTATTTAAATCATCTAAAATTTGTTTTACTTCTGCGATTTTATTTTGCGCAACATTATCATTTGGCTTAGATAATAAAGCATTTTGATATTCTACCAAAGCAAGATCGTATTTTTTTTCAAGAACATTTTTATTTCCAATTGAAATATGTTGATCATAAATTACATGTTTTTGTGATTCTGCTACGTTCTGATTTTCTAAAGCTTTTTTTAACTTTTCTAAATCTGCTATTTTTGTTTTTGGTAACAACTCAGATGGCTTTTTAACTAAAGCTAACTTATATTTTGCAATCGCACCATCGTAATTTTTATCGACCTCCATACTTGCTGCCTCAGCCATTAATTTTTTAAATTCTTCTTCCAAATTGGCTTGACTTTGAGAATCTTTTATTGCTTTATCAATTTCAACAATTTTTTGAGAAATGAGAACATCTGGTTTAACTAAAATTGCTTGCTCCAATTTTATTTTAGCTTCTAGGTATTTCTTAGACGCAGCTAGAGCCATACCTTCTTTCTTTAAAACTTCAAATTCAGCATCTTTTTGAACTTGACCTTTGTTAGCATCTTCTTTTGCTAATGCAGTTTTTATTTTTTCTATTTCAGCAATCTTTGATTTAGGTAAAATCTCGTTAGGCTTTTTAATTAAAGCTTCTTTATATTTTGTTATTGCCCCATCGTAATTTTTAGAAATCTCCAAATTAGACGCATCTGCTATTAACTTTTTATATTCCTCTTCTATTGCTAAATGTGTTTGATTTTCTTTTACTGCATTATCAATCTCTATGATCTTCTGACTAACAACCCCATCAGATTTAATAGAAAGAGCTTGTTGTAATTTCACTTTAGCTTCAGGATATTTTTTAGATGTCGCTAGTAATAACCCTTCTTTTTTTAAGGTTTCAAATTCAGCATCTTTTTGAGCTTGACCTTTCTCCGCTTCCAATTTTAAATTAATTTCTTTCAATTTTAAAGTCGCAATACTATTACCTGTATTCTCATTTAAAACTTCTTCAAATTTTAACTTTGATGCTGTCAAATCATTTCTTGAGAATAAAGCATTTCCTTCAGAAATTAATTTTTCAATTTTAGCCTTTGCTTCATTGTTTGCCGTTTCTTTTGCATTTTGATTAGCAATCAAAGTAGTAATCTCCGCAATTTTTTGTTTAGGCAAAGCCTGATTTGGTTCTATCAAAGTTGCTTCAGAAAATTTTACTTTTGCCTCTAATAATTTTCCTACAATTAATAAATCTTCGCCTGATTTAATAGCTGAATTATATTTATCATCTTTTTCTTTAAGTGAAGCCTCTTTAACTATTTCAGAATCAATTTCCTTTATTTTTAAAGTAATTGCAGGATCTGGCTTAATAGCAATAGCACCTTCTAATTTTGATTTTGCTTCACTCCATTTTTTTGAAGTTACCAATAATAACCCTTCCTTTTTTAGGGCTTCAAACTGTAAATCTTTAGCTTTCTGATCAGCTATTAATGTATTTAATTTTGTAACTTCATTTTTTGGATATGATTCATCTTTCTTTTTTAAAGCTTCATTGTATTTTATTATTGCTTCTGAATATTTTTTTTGATCTCTTAAATTATCAGCTGCAGTAATTAAATTTTTATATTCGGTTTCTAATTGTTGCCCTGCTAACTGTTCATTTTTTTGAGCCTTTAACAATTTATCAATGTCATTTATTTTGGAAATTGGAAGAGTTTCTTTAGGTTTAATAACTGAAGCTTCTTCATATTTAACTAAAGCTTGTTCATATTTTTTTTGAACAAAAAGTGACTCACCTTCTTTGATTGCTGCTTGGTATTTGGCATCTGATGGATCTGGTGTTGTTGCCGGAACAGTTGAAGCCAATAAATCTTCTATTTTCTTTTTAGTCTTTGCACTTGATTCTTTATCATAACTAAGAATTAATTGAGTTTCATCCCAAAAAAAAGATGCTACAGGTTCGGAATTTAAAAATGAAAAATCTGCATTTGGTCTTTCTGCAAATATCTCCATATCTAAAGTTGGTAAAGGAAATTCTATTCCAGCTGGAATATCTTCTTCTGTCATCTTAGCTCCATTAAAACCTACTTTTTTAGTGACAAAACCAGGTTTTGAATATGTGACCTGAAAGTTCCCACCCATTAATCCTTCAGCTCTTAAATCGTATTTCCCATTTGATGAAGATACAACGGAAGCTAAAACCTTACCATTACTTAAAAATGATACAGTTACACCTGCTTCCATTTTTTTGGTGTCATTATTAGATATTTTACCATTTACACGGTAAGTTAAATTCTGAGAAATCCCAAAAAAAGAAAATAATAACGTACTTATAAATAAAACTAATTTCATATTGTTATTTTTAAACGTAATTCTGAATAACTTGTTACAGATTTGGTTTAATTTTGAATAAACTTATTTTAAATTAAGTTCAACAACACACAAATATCGTTAAAATTAGTCACAAAACAATCTAAAATTATGTTAAATATAAACCATTTAAGCTATTGGTAAAGAAGTACTTATCTTGAAAATGTCGATTTTTTAATAATAGGAGTAGGAATAGTTGGATATAGTTGTGCTCTTGAAATAAAAAAAACAACCCAAATTCAAATGTATTAATTCTAGAAAGAGGCTTCCTTCCTACCGGAGCTAGCACTAAAAATGTTGGTTTTGCATGCTTTGGAAGTGCTACAGAATTAGTAGATGATCTATCACATATTTCAGAATCAGATGTATGGAATACTGTTGAAATGAGATGGAAAGGTCTTCAAAATTTAAAAAAATTAATAGGAATATCATACTTAGATCTGCAGATTAATGGTTCATGGGACTTAATTACCAATGCTGAAAACAATCAATATCTAAAAACATTAGAAAAACTTGAATATTTAAACTCTAAAATTAAAGAGATAACAGGTGAAAGCAATACCTATACTATTGATACAGACATAAACTCAAAATTTAGTTTTAAAGGAGTAAATTCAAGTTTTTACAACCGTCTTGAAGGTCAAATTAATACGGGGAAAATGATGGAAAAATTTCACCAAAAAATTACAGAAAAAGGTATCAAATGTTTATTTGGAATTGAAGTAAAAAAATTAGAATCTACAAACAATAATGTTCATATTGAAACTTCAATAGGCGAAATTAAGGCTCTTAAAGTAGCAATTTGCACAAATGGTTTTGCTAAACAATTTTTACCAGATCAAGATGTAAAACCAGCAAGGGCCCAGGTAATAATTACTAAACCTATACATAATTTAACTTTAAAAGGCACATTTCATTATCAACAAGGATATTACTACTTCAGAAACATAGATAATCGAATTTTATTAGGTGGTGGGCGAAATCTGAATTTTGAAGGAGAAACTACAACAGATTTTGGTCAGACTGAACAAATTCAAGATTCACTTAAAAACTTATTGAATAATGTTATTATGCCGAATAAAAAGGTGGAAATCGACTTTACTTGGTCTGGAATTATGGGTGTAGGGACGACAAAAAAACCTATTATTCAGCAAATTAAACCAAACATCAGTGTGGGGGTTCGAATGGGAGGAATGGGAGTTGCAATTGGATCTTTAGTCGGACAAAAAGTTGCAGAGATACTTTAAAATTGAGTCATTAATTAATTTTTTAAAAAATAAAAAAAATTCATACATTTGATATCAAAATTAAAAATATGAAAAACATTGCATTAGTAGATAAACATATTGCGTTAGGTGGTAAAATGGTTCCTTTCGCTGGGTTCAATATGCCCGTTCAATATGAAGGTGTAACAGCTGAACATGAAACTGTTAGAAATGCAGTTGGTGTGTTTGATGTTTCTCATATGGGTGAATTTTTATTAAAGGGACCTAATGCTTTAGCTTTAATTCAAAAATTCTCTTCAAATGATGCTTCAGTTTTGGTAGATGGAAAAGCTCAATATTCATGTATGCCAAATGGAAAAGGTGGAATTGTTGATGATTTAATTATTTATAAAGTTAATTCAGAAGAATATTTCATAGTTGTAAATGCTTCTAATATTGAAAAAGATTGGAATTGGATTTCAAGTTTAAATGATTTAGGAGTTGAAATGCAAAATTTATCAGATTCATATTCATTATTTGCAATTCAAGGTCCCAAAGCTGCTGAAGCTATGCAATCTTTAACAGATGTTAATTTGAAAGATATGGTTTATTATACTTTTCAATATGGTACGTTTGCAGGTGTTAAAAATGTAATGATTTCTGCAACAGGATATACTGGTTCAGGAGGTTTTGAAATATATGTTAAAAATGAAGATGCAGCAAAAGTTTGGGATAACGTTTTTGAAGCAGGAAAAGATTTTGGCATTAAACCAATTGGTTTAGCAGCAAGAGATACATTGCGTTTAGAAATGGGATTCTGTTTATATGGAAATGATATTGATGATACAACTTCTCCATTAGAAGCAGGATTAGGCTGGATTACAAAATTTACTAAAGATTTCACAGATTCTGAATTCTTGAAAAAACAAAAAGAAGAAGGTGTTACTCGTAAATTAGTTGCTTTCGAAATGATTGATAGAGGAATCCCAAGACATGACTACCCTATCGTTGATGCTGAAGGTACAGTAATTGGTAAAGTAAATTCTGGTACAATGTCGCCAAGTATGAAAATTGGTATTGGATTAGGATATGTTACTATTGAAAATTCTGCATTAGATTCTGAGATATTTGTTGAAATTCGAGATAAAGGAGTGAAAGCTAAAGTAGTGAAATTACCTTTTTATAAAAAATAAATTTCAATATAAACTGTCAACTAGAGCCTTAACTTAATTGTTGAGGCTTTTTTTTGCACCAATTATTAATGAAGGAAAATTAAACAAGCTATTGAAATTAATAACACCATTAGGAAATAGACAATTAAATGGTATGTAATTCTACCATTTGTTTTTTCTACAATTAAATCAAATAACTTTTTCAACGTTATTTAGGAATATAATCTTCGTGTAATTTAACTTCCACTTCTTCTTTTGGAACGAAAAATAATAGAATTAAACCTACTATAAAAAAGAAAGCGACTGAAATAATTGAAAATCGAATCGAACCTGTTACCATCTCCATTAGTCCAAAAAATAATAAACCTAAAACAATACCTAACTTTTCAGTTACATCATAAAATGAAAAATAACTTGCATGATCTGATGTGTTTTCAGGGAGAAATTTTGAATAAGTAGAACGTGCCATCGCTTGAACTCCCCCCATAACTAAGCCAACCATTGAGGCTAAAAAATAAAATTGAAAGGGCGTTTTAACAAAATAAGCAATAAAACAAATTCCAACCCAAATTGTTACAGATAGAATCAACGTCTTAATATTTCCAATTTTTTCAGATAATCTAGACATCATAAAAGCACCAGCAGCTCCTACTATTTGTATTAATAGAATTGCAATTATTAATCCTGAATTACCACTTCCTTCGGGCCATGAAATTTCTTTATTCGCAAAAATTGTAGCCATCAACATTACTGTTTGAACCCCCGTATTAAAAAAGAAAAATGAGATTAAAAAACGTTTCAATCTGTATGTTTTTTTAAACTCTTGAAAAACTAATTTCAATTCTTTAAAACCTCGCCATAAAATATTATCTACTTTTGGTTTTTTACTGTAAACATTATTTGGTAAAGCTTTATAGGTTATTTGACTAAATCCAATCCACCAAAAACCTACAAATAAAAAACAATATTTAGCAGGCTGATGAAGTACTTGCATCCAAATCAAACAAAGAACCAATAATAACATTGACCCGAAATAACCCATGATAAATCCTTTAGCTGAAATTTTATCATGATCTTCAATTTCAGCAATTTCAGGAAGAAATGCATTGTAAAAAACTAAACTATTCCAAAAACCTATGCTCGCTAAAAAAACGGAGAACATACCTAATTCTATAGGTAAATCATTAAACCAAAATAAAGTCATGCAAGATATTGAACCCAAATAACAAAAGAATTTTAAAAACTTTTTTTTGCTCCCTGTATAATCAGCAACACCAGACAATAAAGGAGATAAACAAGCTACAACCAAAAAGGAAGAGGCTAATACAAAGGAAAATAAAACGGATGAAGAAAGTTTACTGCCAAAAAAATCTACTAAAATGGTTTGACCTTCTTTCAAGTCTTCCACGTTAATCCCAAGTTGTTTTGCGTAACGCTGTTTTGTAATTGTGTCATAAAAAATAGGGAAAATTGCTGAAGAAACAACTAAATTATAAACAGAATTTGCCCAATCGTAAAAGATCCAACCACGAATAGTCTTCTTATTTCCTTTTACTATTTTTTTTGATTCCATTTTACAGCCTAATTTTTAACAACTACACCATTTACATAATCACTTAAATATTCAAAACGAGGATTCAATGTTCCTTGTAAATTAGTTTCACTTCCCCTTCCAATTATATCATCAGGATCTTCAAGTAAAAGAGCAGGTAATATATTTTTAATCAATTCATTTCCAAAATCTTGAGAAGCATCTAATGGTAATTCACAAGGTAAATTATCTACAGCCATTACAGCGATAACTCCCTCTTTTAAAAAATCATCTTCTGATTCAGTAATTGCATTGTATCCATATATTGGATCTGATATTTTACTCGGTCGAATAGTACAAGCAATTGGCTCGTTTATATCACAAGAAATATCAGCAACAACTGTTAATTTACATTCAGGTGATTTTAAATCTTCTTTAGTCAAAATGTAAGGTGAGGAATTGTTCCAAAAATGACATGGAATATACATATCAGCTATTTTAGAATATCTAGAAAAAGTTGACTTGAATTTTTCAGGATTAGAATAGAATTCTTTTTTATCGAATTCTGATCCATCTTTTTTGCCATAATAGTCTTCTACTTCAAGTTGCGAATAAACAGCTGTTTTGAATGTTTGATTTAAAAATTCTTCAGGTGAAACTTCCGTTATAGGAAGTAAATCTAAAATCTCCCTAGCTCCATGCCCTACTCTACCAAATCCAGTTAAAACTATCTTTGTTGTTGAAGGTAAAATTACTTTTTTAAGTTCTTTTTCAACTTCTTCTCTATTTGCACATTTATTAGCTTCTTTTAGTGAATACAATTTATGTTTCAACCCAAAAGTTCTAAAACCATTGTAACAACCAACAATTCCGGCATACCTTCCAAAACCGATGATTCGCTTGTTATTAATATCTTTTAAAGCTTCATAATCAATTAATTGAATCTTCTTCTCTAAAATTGCTAGTAGTAAAGCTCTATTGTAAGATTGTTTTTTAATAGTATGAGAAAAGAATAGAAATTTTTTTCCTGGAATTAAATCGCTTATATTAACCTCTTTAACACCAAGTAATATATCACAATTTGTCAAATCTTCGTTTAGTAGTATTCCTTCAGCTAAATATTCATCATCAGAAAAAGATCGAATAGGACTTGGTTGAACAATTACTTCAACATTTGGAAATTTTAACTGAACAATCTTACATTGTTTTGGAGAAAGTGGAACACGTTTATCGGGCGGAACTTTTCCTTCTCTTACTATTCCAATCTTGATCTTTTTCATCTGTATTTTAATATTTTTCAGTTAATTTTCTAATGGTTTATCAAGAAGATATGAATCAATAAATTCTCTAACACAACCTTCCCCCCCTTTTTTGCTTAAAATAATATCAACATTTGTTTTAACTACATCCATTCCATCAGAAGGACTAGCTGAAAAACCAACATTTTTAATCATTTCTAAATCATTAATGTCATCACCTATTATTGCAACATTTTCTAGATCTATATTTAAATCTGTACAATATTGTTTTAAAATACCCATTTTGTTATCTCTGCCAACATAACAGTTTTGAATACCCAACATTTCAGCTCTCTTTTTTACCATATTATCAGTAAAACCTGAAGAAATTATTGCAACTTGAAAGTTTTTTTTAGTCAGATGAATAATGGCCATTCCATCTTTGGTATTGTATTTTTTAACCTGATCTCCGTTTTCAGTAAAATACATTCCCCCATCTGTCATTACTCCGTCAACATCTAGGACAAGTAGTTTAATTTTAGCAATTTTAGCTTTCCAAATGTTTGTTTTAAACATTGGCTTAAATAATAAAGAATGTAAATCTATTTTATTCTCATCGCAAATTGCTTCTAGGTCGAAAATAGACAATTCTAAAGCATTTTCCACATTCAAATCACCTAAAAAATCAGAAAAATCGACACCGTATTTTTCACAAATACCTTTAATATTTTGTTCTAAAAACATACTTATTATATAACTTTCTTTTTCAATTTTTAATTAAATCATTTTATAACCTACGCTCTCAGCGACTGGTCGAAGTGTTTCAAGAAGTGCTGTAAATTCAGCATGATTTAATTGTTGAGAAGCATCAGATTTTGCAACTTTCGGATTTGGATGAGCTTCAATTAATAAACCGTCAATTCCCATTGCAACACATGCTCTAGCCAAACTTGGAACACCATAAGCGTAACCCATTGCATGACTTGGATCTAAAATTATCGGTAAATTAGTATACTCTTGTAACCAAGCTACTCCACATAAATCCAATGTAAAACGTGTACCTGTTTCAAAAGTTCTTAAACCTCTTTCGCATAAAATAACATTTTCATTACCTCCTGATAAAACAAATTCAGCTGCTTGAACAAATTCTTGTAATGTTGACCCAAAACCTCTTTTAATCAAAATTGGTTTATTTGTTTTCGCACAAGCACGTAAAATACCCTGATCATACATCGCTTTCGCTCCAACTTGAATAACATCCGAATATTCAATAATTTCATCTATTTGAGTAGCATCTCGAACTTCAGTAATAACATTTAAGCCATACTCACCCCTCATTTTAGAAAGCAATTTTAAACCTTCCAACTCCATCCCTTGAAAACTGTAAGGACTTGTTCTAGGTTTATAACAACCTCCTCTTAAAGTACTTAACCCTAAAGAAACTAATAATTCTGAAGATTCACGAATTTGTTCCTCAGACTCAACCGAACAAGGACCTCCAATTAAAACAGTGTTATTTGTAGTACCACCAATTTTAATTTTTCCGATTTGAACTTCTCTCTTTTCAGTTTGATATTTTTTAGATGATAATTGCATGTCATTCGGGAAAACCCAAAATTGATCTACCTTACTCTCTAATTCTAAAGGAATTTCTTTCAATCCTGATCCTGTAATCAAAACATTTTTGTTATTGTAAACAATGTGAAATGCTTGATTTTCAATTGCTATTTTACCAGCTTCTATAGCTGAAATTTGGTCTTTTAAATGGATTATCATAGTTCTGCTTTAATCAGATTTACAAAATTAACAATTCCTGAAGATTTTCCGTTATTATCTAACACAGGAAGATACATTATTGGAAATGAGCAGTTTTTAATCAATTTTAGCATTGAAAAAACAGTGTCATTTTCATTTATACTTTTTGGTGTTTTATTAATTAAATCACCCCCTTTTATTTTATTTAAATCATTTAAATTCTTCAACATGCCTTTCCGAACATCTGCATTAGAAATCAACCCTTTAAATACATTATCTTCATTTACAACTAGACAAAACCCCATATTTCCAGTTTCAATTGTCTCTAAAATGGATTGGATAGATAAATCATTTTCATTAACAATCGGACATTCCTCAAAAGGAATCATAAAATCTTTTATTTTAAATTCTGATTCGACTTCTCGTTTTGTTAAATTCATTAATGCATGTCCAATACTTGGAGCATTAAATAAGTAAGATCCCGAAACAGATGAACTGACCCCCATATTTCTTAAAATAAAGGAAACTTCACCATTCACACCACCATCAACATGAATCGATTTCTCAGGAAATTGACTTCTAAATTGTCTGATTTTTGAAAAATTAACTGCATCAAACATTCCGCCACTTTGACCAGGAATAGTAGCCATTATTAAAATAAAATCAAAATTTGAATAGGTATCAAAAACAGAAACTAGAGTTGGTGTAATAATTGCTAATCCTTTTTTTCCAGTTATATCAGAAGGGATATTTAAAGGTGATTTTAAATCTTCGTACTGAAAAGTTATGTATTCAACAGGATTGGACCTTAATAAATCAAAATATTTTTCAGGATCATTTGTAATAACATGAAGATCAATTGGTAAATCACACCATTTACGAATATTTTTAATATCCTCAAAAACAGATAAATCATCATTACAATCAACATGAAGTAATTCAACTTGATGTTGAACCAAATCGTCAATTACAACTTGTAAAGGTCTTTTTTTATCACTATATATAGAAGCTGAAATTTTCATATTTATATTTTGTTTTGTAAATATAGTTAATGAAGCGAAATATTTGTCAGTTTCCCATTAGATTACCTAGTATTTTGTAATTTTACAAACTATGGAAACATTGAATTTAAAAAATCAACTATTTGTTGGGTCAAATAATAGAAAAAGTTTAGTAGATCTAGTTATTCCAAAAAACTTCAACGATAAACTGATAGTTTTCATTCACGGATATATGGGTTATAAAGATTGGGGATGTTGGAATTTGGTTGAAAACTATTTTACAGAATTAGGTTATGGTTTTTCTAAATTCAATATGACACATAATGGTGGCACGATTGAAAACCCTATTGATTTTAATGATATTGAAGCATTCGGCGAAAATAATTACTCTAAAGAAGTTAACGATCTCCAACATGTTTTAAATTGGATAGAAACTCAACTTTTGTCG
This sequence comes from Flavobacteriales bacterium, assembly GCA_947380375.1. Classification (GTDB taxonomy): domain Bacteria; phylum Bacteroidota; class Bacteroidia; order Flavobacteriales_D; family Crocinitomicaceae; genus CAIUKX01. The sequence continues at coordinate 8,720 of CANCQX010000006.1, read as the reverse complement.
TTACCAGAGATTTATTTAATCGGTCACTCAAGAGGTGGAGGAATTGCCCTACTTTCATCGAAAGATAATAGAGTTAAAAAAATTGCTACGTGGGCAGCAATATGTGATATCGAAAAAAGATTTCCAGAAGGAACACAGTTAAAAGTTTGGAAAACCCAAGGGAAAAGATATGTTGTAAATGGTAGAACTGAACAAAAAATGCCAAATAATTATTCTCAATATGAAAATTTCACAGAAAATAGAGAGGATTTAAACATAGAACAAGCTTGTTTAAACTCTACTAAAAGAACTCTAGTTATTCATGGTGATTTAGATACTTCTGTAGATATAGAAGAAGGTAGAAATATTGCTAATTGGCTAAAAACAAGATTATTTGAAATCGAAGATGCAGAACACACATTTGGTTCAACTCAGCCATGGAACGAATCTGAAATGCCAGAACATCTTCAAAAAGTATGTGATATTACTAATGGATTTTTTCAAATATAAAATTAAGAACTTATTTACCTTTGGCTTTAAGTATTATTAAAATTGTATGAAATAATATCTTAAAATCCAATGCTATTGTTCTATTTTTAATATATAACAAATCAAATTTCATTCGTTGTATCATTTGCTCAACATTTTCGGCATAACCAAATTTAACCTGCCCCCAAGAGGTAATTCCAGGTCGAACCTTTGTTAATTGTAAAAATTGAGGTTCCAACTTTATAATTTCATCAATATAAAATTGTCTTTCAGGTCTTGGACCTACTAAAGACATATCTCCCTTTAAAACATTAATAAATTGAGGGAATTCGTCCAATCTTAATTTACGCATAAATTTACCAACTTTTGTAATTCTAGGGTCGTTTTCTGAAGATAATTGAGGTCCAAATTTTTCCGAATCAAGAAACATTGTTCGAAACTTAATAATACTAAATGGTTTTCCATTCAATCCTATACGTTCTTGCTTAAACAAAATAGGACCATCTGAAGAAAACTTAACTAAAATAGCCATTACTATATAAAAAGGAATTAAAAATAGCACAGCTAAAAAAGATAATATTAAATCCAATCCTCTTTTCAATACCTGTTGAAACAAAGGCATAGAATCTGAATTCACTTCAAATAATAAAGCCCCAAAAAGATTATTCATTTTTACAGAGCCTAATAAAATATCATACATATCTGGCGATATTTTTATTTTAATACCACCACCTTGAATTCTAGAAATAATATCCTTCAATTTATTTTTATCACTATTTTCTAGAGCAATTATAACTTCTTCAATTTGAAATTCTCTTACAATTTGATTTAGATTTTCTATAGATCCTAAACATTTAAGTTCTGTTTCTAAAATACTAGTTCCTTTATTTATCGAAACAAATCCTACAAATTTATTTCCAATTCCTCTTGGTAGATTAATTATCTCATTATAAATAGATAAGGCCCTTTCATCTCCACCAATTAATAAAGTTCTAAAACCGGTTATATTTAGTTGTACTTTATGAACAATATAACTAACGAAAAGAATTCTTGGAATAAATGTTAAAACGAAATAACTAGAAAATAATATAAAAATAGAGCTATAATACAATTGATAATCCTTTACATCGTCATCCAATAATAATGTAAAAAATAAAATCACTGATCCAATAACGACACTAACTATTGTCTGATTCACAACCTTTAAACGATATAAACGTCTTACATCATAATAAGTACCCTGTAAAGCATATAAACATAACCATGCAAATGGAATTAAAACCACTCCGAAATAAAATGTAGAATCTACAGAAAATTTCACATTTTCAATTTGTGTTTTCCTTAAATAATAAAACAATGCCCAAGAAAATGAAGCTGTTATAAAATCTATTAATAATAAGAAATACGTTAGTTTTTTTCTGGGCATAAATTTAATTATAGACAAGTTTTATATTATCTAAATAAATATCAGTTTGAGGAAGACCTGCTTCGTAAAGTGCTTGAAAAGAAATTTCAAAATATTCTGCAGAAGCAGAATAAGAAACCAACTCTTTTAAATCGATATATATTTTTTTCCATTGAATGGTAGAAATATCCTGTTTATTCAATTGTATATTTATATTATTTTTAGAATCTAATGATGTTTCAGCAATTAATCCAGTCGTCAAACTATTTGTATTATAATAATCTATTTCTAAATAAACTTCTTTTCCTCCCTTAGGCAATAACAAATGTCCATTGGTATACCCGAACCATAATGAATCAGAAGCATTCAAAGTTACTCGACCATAAAAATTCCCGTATTTCAAAACTGCAGGATCATCTCCAGAGTGAATTTGAACTTTAGAAATAGGATCATTTTCAATTTTTATCGTTGCGTCTTCAAAATCTTCAATCCAAAATTTAACATTAGAATTATAATGTGTTTTCGGATTGATTGTAAGGGTTTTATTTTGAATAATATCTGTATTTATTTGGTGATAGGACAAGAAAGGATATATTTTTTTAGAAGCCGAAATTCCGTTGTTTCGAATTACTGGGTAAATTTTAATATTAACTCCTCCACTTTTAAGAACAGGTATTTTAAAAGGGACTTCAAAAATACCCATCATTTTTTCGTCTACAAAAACACAAGCATCAGTTATATTTTGTGATAATTCTCCCTCTTCATACATAGCATTTGGATTCGATTCCAAAGTCCATTTATTCACTTCAATCCAAGCAGGATCTGGATTGTTCTTGACACATGATGAAAGAAATATGCTATATAAAAAGATTAAAAATAAAAACTTCATAATGTTTGAATAAGAAATCAACGTTTAAATGTTATAATTATTGCTTTGACTAGTTTATGTTCAAATTACTAATAAATCAACAATTTGATGAGCTAAACATAGAGATTCATAACCGTTTGATAATGAAACAATTGGATCCAAATCTTTAATGATTGAATCGTGAAATGATTTAAATTCTTCTAATTTAGGATTCGTATCAGTAATAACAGGTCTTTCTGAAATTAATTTTCTAGTTAATTCTAAATTAATATTATCTGAACAAACAACTTCAATTTCATTTGACAAAAAATTTACATTTACAATAGACTCTTTTTGAAAAAAACTCGTTTCACATTTTTTTTGTTGCGCTACTCTGCTGGCTGTTAAACTCGCAACACAACCATTATCAAATTCAATTCTAGCGCTAACAATGTCAAACGCATCACTAAATACCGAAGCACCTGAAGCTGAAACTTTTCTTATACCCGATTTAACGACACTCAAAATGACATCGATATCATTCATCATTAAATCCATAACGACCGAGATATCATTGACATGCGTACTGTAATGATTTAACCTATGAGTTTCAATGTACATAGGTCTCTTCAAGAAATCAATGCTTTTTAAAAAGGCTGGATTAAATCTTTCAATAGATCCTATTTGAACTTTTACACTAGCTTCTCTCGATAAACTTATTAATGATTTAGCTTCGTCAATTGTCTGTGTTAAAGGTTTTTCAATAAAAATATGTTTACTTTTCCTTAAGGCAATTGAGGCAAATTCATAATGTTTAATTGTTGGCGATACAATATCAATACAATCTACCTTCTCTAAAAGCTCCTCATACATTGAAAATCTTTTAATTGAAAAAGATTCTATTAACTCCTCTGCTGATTTATCACAAGGATCATAAAAGCCAATCAATTCAAATTGACTTTTTAGTTCTAAAAGAATCCTAATATGATCTTTTGCTAAATTACTAGCTCCTAACACACCTATTTTTAGCATTCTTTTTTTATTGCAAAAATAGATTAGTATTACATATTAATTGATATTTGTAATTAGATTTATTAACAATAATAAATTGAAATCAATAAAAATAAAATTTCGACTAATTTTTCAGAGCATTTAATCAATAATTAATATCTATTTAACACTAATATTCAGTCAATTAAAATTAAAGCATTAAAAAAATAAAAAAATTGCGTTAAAAACAATTTATATATATATATTTGCAATCGAATACGGAGGCTATAGCTCAGTCGGTTAGAGCGTCGGTTTGTGGTACCGAAGGTCGTGGGTTCGATCCCCACTAGCCTCCCAAAAAAGTTGAATTTAATTATTCAACTTTTTTTTTACTTTTTTTTTAGACTTGATCCATTAATTACTTATAAAGTTTACGATATGCTTTATTGATTAAAACTTCTATTGATTATATTTGCATGTATTCTTATTAAAATTAAAAAAATGGATCATTTAATTTCTCCTTCAGTTCTGTCATGTGATTTTGCAAATATTCAACGCGATGTTGAAATGATTAATACTTCCACTGCAGATTGGTTTCATGTCGACGTAATGGATGGTATATTTGTCCCCAATATTTCATTTGGATTCCCCGTTATTGAAGCTATTAAAAAACATGCTACAAAACCTTTAGATGTTCATTTAATGATATCAAATCCTGATAAATATATTTTAGAATTTAAAAAAGTTGGAGCCGACATACTAACTGTTCATTATGAGGCTTGTATACATCTTCACAGGACGATCCAATTAATAAAAGAGTCAGGAATGAAAGCTGGTGTAGCAATAAACCCTCACACTCCAGTTAGTTTATTAGAAGACATTATTGAAGATTTAGATTTAGTTTTGATAATGTCTGTAAACCCAGGATATGGTGGACAAAAATTTATTAAAAACACTATTTCTAAAGTCTTACAAGTTAAAAAAATGATTTTAGAAAAAAACACTAAAACATTAATTGAAGTTGATGGTGGTGTAAATTTGGAAACGGCTATTGAGTTATTAAATGCTGGAACTGATGTGCTTGTAGCAGGTAGTTTTGTGTTTAATTCTGAAAATCCACAAGAAACAATTTCAAAATTAAAAGCTATTAAATAAACTTTTTATTAAAAATAATAACAAATAATATATTTTAACGTTAATGAAAATATGAAGACTATTTTCTTTTTAGCGACTATTTTCTTTTTGGGCAATTATTTTGCTCAAGAAGATTCTATATTAATTAAAAAAGAAGATTATTTAGTAAAATTATTAAGTGATTTACGTTCAGCATCAAAAAATTCTGAAAAGGAAATAAAAAACAAATTATTTAGAGAATCATTACTTGAAGCAATTCAATTAAAAAACGCAATGAATTATCCATTTTCTAAATTGATAACGCTTGGCTCTGTTTCTAGTAATGATAAAAAAATAAGATTATTTAATTGGAATATTGAACAAGATGATGCTTCTCAAAAATATTATTGTCTAATCTTAAGATTTGACGAACGTAAAAAAGAATATCTAGTAAGTGAATTAATTGACAATTCTTTTATGCTAACTCCTAAACCTGATGGTGTTTTAGAAGCCAAAGATTGGTATGGTGCCTTGTATTATAAAATAATTCCTATATCAAAAGGTAATAAGCAAATGTATACACTTTTAGGATTGGATTTAAACTCCACTATGAGTAATATTAAATTAATAGATGTCTTGTCATTTAACGGGAATATTCCAAAACTTGGAAGCCCTATATTTAAAACAAAAACAGAAACATTAAAAAGAGTGTTTTTTGAGCATTCTGAAAAAGCATATATGTCACTCAAATATGAAGAAAATTTCACGCGAATAATTTACGATCACTTATCTCCAGAAACACCTAGTATGACTGGTTTTTATTCATACTACGTCCCTGATTTTACTTATGATGCATTTTTTTTAGTAAAAGATAAATGGGTTTTAGAAGAAGATGTAGCAGGTGTTAATGCAAAAGGAAGTGAAAAAATAAAGATTTTCGTTCAGAATGAAAACACAGGAGAATTAGAAAGTCGAGAAATTAAAGATAAATGGATAGACCCTAGTGATAAGAATGCTGCTGCTGGAAGCTCTCAACATATTGCAAGAACTCCTGATGGGGTAGAAAATTTAAATGAAAACTCAAAAGACAAACTAAAAGGAAGCTTTTTTTCATTGAGAAAGAAAGAGTTAAAACCTGATACTTATTCAACATATCCCTATAGTGAAATAAATAGACGCCAAAAACGAGATAATAAATCAAATAAATGATGATTTAAATCATTAATTGTTACATTCTAATGTTTTAACAATAGGATTGTTAAAAAAAACAACCGCCAACAATAGACATTATGCTTATATTTGACAAATAAAACTTTACAAAATGAATAAAAATATCTATTTAGTATTACACGATTTCACTTCTGTTGGTGAAGCTGCTTTAAATTACGCAGTTAACTTGAGTAGTAATCTTATTAATGAAATAAAACTTGTTCATCTTGTTTCAGATAAAAAAGAGTTAACAAACGCAACTCAAAAGTTAAATGATATAATTTCAAAAACTGTAAAAACTGAAAATACAGAAATTACAGGGATAGTAAAAGTTGGAAGTATATTTGAAGACATTGCTAAAATTGTAAAGGAAGAGAAAGTTAACTTGATTATAATGGGTACACATGGAGCAAAAGGGTTTCAGAAAGTATTCGGAAGTCATGCTATGAAGGTAATCACAAGTTCTGATGTTCCATTTTTCGTTATTCAACAAGACACAAAAGTTAAAGCAGTTCGTAGAATATTAGTTCCGATAGATTCCGAAAAAGAGAGTCTTCAGATTGTAGATATCGCAGGTGATTTATGTAAGATTTATGATGCTGAAGTTTTTTTAGTTGCCGAAAAAAGAGAAGACCCTTATTTAAGTCAAAAAATAAAAAATAGAATCCTTATTGTACGTAAACAATATCAAGATAGACAAGTTAAGTGTAATATAGAGTTACTTCCTTATGAAGGTTCTTATCAAAAGAAAATTATGAATTATTGTACTGAAAAAGAAATAGATTTAATTGCTATAGCTTATCATTCAACAAGTATTCTTCCTCAATTTGATACTTTCGCACAAGATTTAATTACTAATCAAGAGCTTTTGCCATGTGTTATAATTAACTCTAAAGCTAATTCTACTTTTTCTTTTTAATAATAAATAATAATGAAATTAGGTGAATATAACGTTCTAACAATTCTTAGAATAACAACAGTTGGTGCTTATTTGGGAGATGAGTTTGATAATGATGTTTTATTACCTAATAAATATTTGACTCAACAAATGTCTGTTGGTCAAGATATTAATGTTTTTTTATACAAAGATTCTGAAGATAGATTAGTAGCAACAACAGAGCAACCTTTTATAACCTTAAATGAATTCGCGTATTTAAGGGTAAAAGAAGTTACTCCTTATGGAGCTTTCCTAGATTGGGGGTTAGAAAAAGATCTTCTTGTTCCATTCAGAGAGCAGACTAATAAATTAGAAGAAGATAAGTATTACTTAATCTACTTATTATTAGATGCTTCCACAGATAGATTAGTAGCTACTGCTAAAACTAATAAACGTTTTTCAATAGAAATATCTGAAATTGAAATTAATAAAGAAGTTGAACTATTAATTTGTGAAACTTTTGATTTAGGAGTTAAAGTTGTTGTTAATGGTAAGTTTTTGGGTATAATTTACCACAGCGACTTAACTCGTAAACTAAGAAGAGGTGACAAAGAAATTGGTTTTGTTTTTAATATACGTGAAGATGGTAAATTAGATGTTCGACTTGAAAAGTCTGGATATCAAAAAATTGAACCTTCAGCTGAAAGATTATTAGCTTTAATTAAAAACAGAAAAGGCGTTTTGTATCTTACCGATAAAAGTGATCCAGATGACATCAGAGATCAAGTAGGAATGAGTAAAAAAACTTTCAAACAAGCTGTTGGAAATCTATATAAAAACAAATTAATTAGTTTAAACTCTGATTCTATTTCAATAATATAATATTAATCCCAAACAAAATCCTAACTTGATCATTCAATCACTCCAAGTAAGAACCAAATGAGTAAATTCTTGTTTTCCAATAATCAGATTGTTTAATATCAGTTATTATTACACCTTTTGATGAGCTAGCGTGTATCATTTCTAAGGTTGATTCATTATTTGAAACTATTATTCCAACATGTGATATACCCGAACCATTGTCAAAAAAAACTAAATCACCTTTTTTTGCATTTTTTTGATTAATTATTTTAGAAGATTTTTCCTGATCCAAAGCTCTTCTAGGCAGTTTAATTCCAAACTCATTCATTACATATGTTGTGAAACCGCTACAGTCAAATCCATTAGGATCTTCTCCTGCAGGTAAATAAGGAACACCTATTTGTTTTTTAGCAAATTGTACGACTTCATTCCTAGCTTTGCTAACACTTGGATCATTAACCTCCTTATCAGTATTTTTTTTATTTAATTCACCTTGTTTATCAATGTTTGGTATTTTGTCGAATAAGCCATTTAACGTATTTTTTGAATAGGTGTATTCATCTGATTCCCCACTTCTTTTAAGCTCATCTAACCAAGTAAGTAAGTCACTTTTTAAATAAATCAATTCATTAATATGAGCATTAAATATTTTTGAGCCATCATTAGAATTTTGAACTTTTAAAAATAATTCTCGAGCTTCTTCTAATTCTAAAGGATGTTTTTTATACCATTTTTTGTTTTGTGTAAGTTGAAAAATACTTATACTTTTATAGAAAGTAGGTATCATAGAAAAATCATAATCGGGTTTATCTAATAATCTATTTGATTTTCTATAAACCATTTTAAAATGCTCTTGTGAATAGAGCATTTCAATTTTATCAAAATCTTTTATTTGTCCAAAAAGAGATGTGGATAATAAAAAACTCATAAATAACAATCGAATAGATTTA